>JAPYUD010000003.1:0-25127 GCA_029936215.1 Pirellulaceae bacterium
AGGGGACGTAATGCAGGTCCAGTTGGCCGCTGACCGAGACCATCACGCCGTTCAGACCCTCCTCTCCCAGGGCCCGGTAGGCACCCACCCCGAGCTGGCTTCCCAGCATCACGTCGAAGGCATGGGGTTTGCTGCAGCGTGACTCATATCCCAGTTGCAGCCCGGTAACCTTGCGGTACCGCCCTGTCTCCTGCTGGTAGGCTTTACTAAGTTGCTGGGCCATGATCTGCGAGAGGTTGATCTGGGCAATCGAGATATGTCCATGCTCATCTCGCCCAATGCCCTCCAGGTAGGATGATGGCAGGTATTCGGCCAGCCCCTCGGCGATCACGATCACCCCGAAAAGCTTGCCCTCCTCTTCCCGGACGGTCATGGTTTTGACCATGCGATGGATGACACGTTCCATGTTCATCACCGTGCGGGTAGCGGATTCGCCGGTCTCTGGATCGGTGACACTCTCCTGGTTGGCAAAATCCCCGACAATGTCCTCCACGCTGATGACCAGGCTGGCCTCGCCGGCCATGGCTGCTCCATAACCAAGCCAGCCAGCGCTGCGTCCCATTGTTTCACAGAGGAAATAGGCCCGTCCTGCCTCGCCGTCGTACAGCAGGTTGCGGATCTCGGTCGCCAGTGTGTCAACGGCAGTGAAATAGCCGAAGGTGAAATCGATGCCCATGTAGTCGTTGTCGATCGTCTTGGGAAGATGAACCACCGGGATCCGGTGGGCCTCGTCGGGCAGCCGATCCTGGAAAAGCTTGAACTTGTTTGCCGTTTTGAGCGTGTCATCTCCACCGATCGAGATCAGTGCGTCGACATGGAGGGAGCAGAGCCCGTCGTAAACACGCTGCAGCGGTGCAGAAAACTCGGGATTCTCAAGGTCTTCTATCCGGTTGATCTGCTTGCCTGGATTGGAACGTGCCGTGCCAATCATGATCCCCTGGGAATTGCGAGTCCGCTGCAGGATCTTGTGATCAATGACGATGTAGTCCGAACCCTCGGTGAGTGGCTGGTCAGGGGAATAATCGATCAGGCTGGAATACCCGTGCTTGATGCCGATCACGTCGATGCCATTGCGCAGGAAGGAGACCGCCGCGGTCGAGATCACCGCATTGGCGGCCGGTGCCGGTCCACCAGCAAACAGGATTGCGACTCGCTTGAGCGGATGCTTTGGCTTCGGGGGTCGTGACAAAGTGCTGGCCATCAGGCAGCTCCGAAGGCGGCGGATGCAGGACAGGGACAAACCGTCGATTGTAGAACGGCAGGAAAGGATCGCCAAGAAGACGTCATGCGGTTCTCCAGGAGGACTAGGAGAAAAAGGTCCTTTCCACCCAGGTGGTGTCGATACTCCCCTCCACGAAATCTGAATGCTGCAGGATCTCGCTATGCATCTGGGCGGTCGTGTCGATTCCCCGGATATTGAGCTCAGCGAGGCAACGCAACATGCACTGGATCGCTTCTGTCCGCGTCTGCTGGTGGACGATCAGCTTGCCGATCATGGAATCGTAATAGGGAGGGACGGTATAGCCTGCATGGACATGGGAATCAAAGCGAACACCGGGTCCCCCGGGGACAAAGATCTGCTCGATCGTCCCGGGGCACGGCTGGAAGTTCTTTTCGGGATTTTCCGCGTTGATTCGGCATTCGATTGCGACCCCGCTGCATTGCAGCTGGTCCTGTGTCACCTTGAGTGGTTCCCCCGCGGCAATCGCGATCTGGGACTTGATCAGGTCAATGCCGGTCACCATTTCCGTGACCGGGTGCTCGACCTGGATGCGGGCATTGACCTCGATGAAATAAAAGTTGTTATTGCGGTCGACAATAAACTCTACGGTGCCGGCGTTGGTGTAATTGGCGTTGCGAATCAATCGCACGGCTGCCTCGCACATCGCCTGGCGTGTCTCGTCGGGGAGATTGAAGGCCGGGCTTTCCTCGATCAGCTTCTGGTGACGCCGCTGGGTGCTGCATTCTCGCTCCCAGAGGTGAACCACGTTACCGTGATGATCTGCCAGTATCTGGACCTCGATGTGCCGGGGATGTTCGACATATTTTTCAAGGTAGATCGCGGAATTTCCGAAGGCGGCCCTGGCCTCTTCCTTGGCCTGGGAGATTGCTGTCTGCAGGGAGAGTGCATTGTGGGCTACTCGCATCCCCTTGCCTCCTCCCCCGGCTGTTGCCTTGATCAGTACCGGGAAGTCAATCTGCTGGGCGATCTTCAAGGCTTCCTCGTCGGACTCGACAAGGCCCTCACTGCCAGGCACGACAGGAACATCATTCTGGCGAGCCAGGTCACGTGCCCGGTTCTTGTCCCCGAGCATTTCCATTGCCTCGGGGGTGGGACCGATGAAGTCGATTTCACAGCTGCGGCAGATCTCGTTGAAGTGGGCATTTTCGGCAAGGAAACCGTAACCGGGATGGATGGCATCAACGTTTCCCACTTCCGCTGCACTGATGACCTGGTCGATTTTCAGGTAACTCTGGTCCGAACGGGCACCACCCACGCAGTATGCCTCGTCTGCCAGTTCCAGGTAAGACGCATCTCGATCCGCCTCGCTGTAAATGGCTACCGTCTCGATATCCATTTCCCGGCAGGCACGAATGATGCGCAGGGCAACTTCCCCACGATTCGCAATCAGTATTCTGTTGTACATGGTCGTAACACCTAGCTACTGGTGTCGACTTTAAACAACGGCTTGCCGTGATCTACCGGCTCCTCGTTGTCTACCAGGATGGCGACGATGCGGCCACGAGCCTCGGCTGGGATCTCGTTGAAGACCTTCATTGCTTCTACGATGCAGACGGTCGTCTCGTTGTCGACCATGTCACCGATCTTCACGAAGGACTCGGCATCGGCGTTCGGTTTACTGTAGAACGTCCCTACCACGGGGCTCGTGATCACGTGGATGTTGGCTTCCTCTGTTTCCGCCGCTTCGGCCACCGGTTCTGCTGGAACAGGGGCCGCAGGGGGGGCAATGGGAGCCGGGGAAATGACCGTCGGTTCCCCGCTGGCAGCCCGTGCCAGTCGGATCTTCTGGTCCCCCTGCTGCAGGTCCACCTCGACCAGACCATGCTCCTTCATCAGCGCGATCAGCTCGAGAAGCCTGTCGAGTTCAAAGATGTTTGAATCAGAATCCGCCATCGGGCGTCCTTTTCTGGATGTCGTGGGGCGACCTGTGGGCCGCGGTTTCATCGTCGTCTGGTTCTCTTGTTGACTCGTGTGCCGTTTTTAACCAACCAGGCATTCTTCCAGTTTACTGGAAACAGTACTGAGTACCTCGTGGCCATCCCGGGTAACAAGGATATCATCTTCGATTCGTATTCCACCCCACCCGGGGAGATAGATGCCTGGTTCGACAGTTACCACCATTCCCGCTTTGAGTTGTCGATCCTGGCCGGATGCTAGTCGCGGCCCCTCGTGGATGTCGAGACCAATTCCGTGCCCAAGACTGTGACCGAATTTCTTACCGAAACCGGCTTTTTCAATCACCCCTCGAGCTGCCGCGTCCACCTCTTTCATTACCGCACCCGGGCGAATCGCCTTGATTGCCTGCTGTTGTGCCTTCAGCACTATCGCATAGATACGTTCGAGTTTCGGCGAGATTTTACCGGTGACTAAAATTCTCGTCAAGTCGCTACGGTACATCTGGAAGTCGGCCCCCCAGTCGATCAGCACGAAGTCGCTTTCCCCGATCTGGCGTTCGGTGGGAGTTGCATGGGGAAGCGCTGCGCGTGGACCAACTGCCACGATGGGATCAAAACTACAGCCCCGAGCGCCAAGCATGCGGACCTGGTGTTCCAGCTCAAAAGCGATTTCCCGTTCCGGTTGCCCGTCTCGCATCATGGCTCGCGTGGCGGCAAAGGCCCGCTCTGCGATCCGCACCGCCCGCCGGATCGTCGTGATCTCACCACGATCCTTGATCTCCCGGAGTCGCTCCACCTCGCCGGATGTGGAAACCAGTTCTACCGACCCGACTGCGGTAGCAAGCTGCTGGTGCATCGCCACTGTCATCGAAGCAGACTCGACACCAAGTGCCGTGGCCTTGACCCGGCGGACAAGGCGAGCCGTTGCCGACACAATCGGCTGGGCCGAATGGCGTATGTCGTGCTCGACGTCCGGAGATTCCTCTTCCAACTGCTCGGAATAGCGGCTGTCGCTGATGATAATCGCCCCGCCCGGGTGTAGAAGCAGGAAACTGCTGTCGCCGGTGAAACCGGTCAGGTAGGTGACATTCACCTCGCTGGTCACCAGCAGGTGTTGCAGCTGGGACTTTTTCATCCGCCGGCGGAGCCGGTCACGTCGTGTGGCGTACTGTGTCATGCTCGCTGGTGTCCCCTGTTTCCAAGTGCTGTATTCATGCTGGCCTTTTTATCGGCCGACGCCTGCCATCCAGAAGGCAAACCCGATGATCGCGAAGCAGACAATTACCGAAATGACGAAGCCAGTAATGTCGGCGGTCGTCGGTTTCTGGAATTCCAGGTTGGAATTGGGGAACAGCTTGACCCGTTCCGTATTGCCTGGATCTGCATAAGCGGCTGCCAGCTTGGCCTTGTCTTTCTCCGGATCCGGATCGACAGGTGTTTTCATCTTGGCATAGTAACGGTCCAGGGATTCCTTTGAATTTGGACGAACAAGGAAGCTGAAGAAGATCATGACCAGGAATGGCATGATGATTTTTGGGACCAGTTCCAGGGCATTCAGGGAGGAAGTGGACTTGGTTTTCATCTCAAGAAATGGCTTGTAAAGAACCAGGTTGAGCTTGAGGTTCCCCTCACCCCGAAGCCTTGTCCCCGGCGGATAGGCCACTGTTTCCTCCTGGGTAAACTCGTCGATCCTTCGGGACCTGACAACCAGGGGAGGACCGGCTGTTTCATCTTCGGGAACGATCCTGTCCCAGTAAATACTTGTTCCACCGAGATCTTTTACCTTGGGTTGCCGTGTTTCCCCGGCAACTATTTCTTCACGAGCTCCCTCCACCGTTGGAATCACGAGCGTCCTCCCGTCGGCACTGAGTGATGGCTCGAGTTCTGATCCGAGTTTCTCTTTTCGCTCGGTCCAGAGCCTGTGTTGGTGGGAGTACTCTCGCCTCAGGTCCGACTTGGACATCAGCACCTGGGTGGTGGTCCGCGTGTGGATTGTCAGCTGCGTGAGCGACTGATTCGTACGTAATCCGGGAACAACCTTCGGGCCAAAGAAGGGGATCACGAAGAAGAACAGCAGGCAATAGGCCACCGTGATCCAGGCCGCCCTGGTGGATCCTCGCCGCCAGTACATGCCGATCCAGAACGGGGCGGCAAACACGAGCGGGAACCAGAATGTCAGCTTCAGTTGCCCCAGCATGTCGAAAATCGTGAGCGCGAAAATAACCGCACCACCCACGACCACCACGCCGACAAGGCGGCCGACCCAGAGATACTCTTTCTCGCTCCCATTGGGGCGGACGAATGGGACATAGAGATTTCTCAGGATCAGTCCTGCTCCAACGACCATCTGCGCATCCACGCTGCTCATCAGGGCGGCCAGCAGGCAGGCCAGCATCAAGCCGCGGAATCCCGGGCTGAGCAGGTGCATCGAGGCATAACCCCATGTCCGGTCCGGGTGCTCGATTAATTCCGGCACGTCGGCGTAGAGTGTCGCGGCGATCAACGCCGTGAAGACCCAGCCGAGTGTGCAAAATCTCTTGAGAAAGTTTCCGACGACCAGGCCGACTCGAGCATCCTGTTCCGTCTTTGCCGAACCGCCCCCGGTGGCAATGAAGTGGGGCTGGACAACGATACCTGCCAGGTTGGCAAAGACAATCGCGATCAGGTAATAGATCGAGAACTCGGCCGCACTCGACCCGATGATGTCAAAGAACGATTCCGGTAACTGGTCGTGCATCACCTCGACTCCTGACATCGCGCTGTCGGGATTCAGGTTCTCGGCGCTTTTGAGCGCAGTGAGTCCGATGGGAATCAGCATCACGCTCAGGACGATGATGCAGATTCCCTGCAGCAGGTCCGTGTAATAGGCTGCCGCCAGGCCGCCTGCCATGCCGTAGAGCAGGACGACGATGGCGATCGTGGGAATCAGGACATACTTGAGGGCGACGTCCGTGCCAAGGATATGGACCGTGTCGCCGATCATCGGTTCGGCAGTTGTCGCAATGGCCGTAAAGAACATCGATCCATAAATCATGAAGAAAAGGACGCCGAAGATGCTGTAGGCAGCGCCGAGCTTCGTCGATTCGTATCGTTCGACGTACCAGTCTCCGAGTGTCAGGTGTCGCATGCGGCGATACCAGACTCCGGTGATCCAGTAAAACGGTGTCACGAACAGCCAGAACATGACGCTCCACATTCCGCTCATGCCACCGGTGTAGGTGTTTCTTGCCGTGTTAATCGGATCGCTCGAACCGGTGCCAGCTCCAAAGGCAGCAAAAGTCTGCAGTAGCTTGCCAAATCCCCTGCCGCCAAGCAGGTAGTCTTCCTGCTTGTGAATCCGGCGGGCGCAATAAATGCCAATCCCGATCATGATCGCGAAGTAGATGATCAGTACGATGTAATCCTGCACGTGCATGGAAGTTCCCTTCTTGAGCGGTGAGCTGCTGTCAGTATCCACCGCTCATGGTTTTCATGACAGGTGACTCATTGTAGAAAAGGATCGACGGGGACCGCAAGCAACCGGGATCAAGAGAATGCCAATGCTTCACGTGCATATGCTCCCGGACCTGGTTCCCCATGGCGAGTTGGCCCATGCCACGGTGGTTGTGATTGATGTCCTGCGGGCCACGACCACGATCAGTGCCGCCCTGGCCAACGGTGCCCACGAGATCTTTCCCTGCCCGGACCTGGAGAAGGCCCGCCAGCTGGCAGCAGGGATGGAGCCCCGGCCGCTGCTGGGAGGAGAACGCGGGGGTCTGAAAATCGACGGCTTTGACCTGGGGAACTCTCCCGCTGAGTATGGACCGGAGGTCGTTGCCGGCCGACAGATCGTCTTTACCACCACCAATGGAACCCGGGCGATGTCAGCCTCACTGGATGCCGACAGGGTGTTGCTGGGCGCTTTCGTGAATTACTCGGCCATGCTGGAAATACTCGAGCATGATGAGAACCCAGTTCACCTGCTCTGTGCCGGCACCAACGGGGAAATTACCCAGGAGGATCTCCTGCTGGCAGGTGCACTGGTAGAAGGATTGTCTGACCAGGGGAGGATTCCTGCAAATGACGGTGCCCTTACAGCCCTGCAGGCCTGGCGAGCACTCCCGAAAGAAAACCTGGTCCACGCACTTCAGGAAAGTCATGGGGGAAAGAACCTCCAGGAGCTGGATTTTCATGAGGATATCGAACTGGCTGCAGAGCAGGATCGGTGGCCAGCCGTTGGGCTGCTGGATCCGCAGACCATGACGATCCGTCCGAGCGATAGCGAGCAGGCCATCGTCGACGCTGAAAACAGCGGTTAGGATGAGTAGCAGCGTGCGGTTAGTCTCCTGCAGGGTGGACCGATCGTCATCAGATGTCCCGGGTGGATGCCATGAACGTCGACAAGTCAAATGCACGTGTGAAGCGGATGTTCGGGCAGATTGCCCCCCGCTATGACCGCATGAACCACCTGCTCTCGATGAATGTCGACCGCTACTGGCGATGGAAGACTGTCCGCCGTGTTGCTCCGCAGGGGACCGCCCCGATCCTCGATGTCTGTACCGGGACCGGCGATCTGGCCTTTGCCTACCTGCGGCGAGTAGAGCATGGTACCGAGGTGGTAGCGACCGACTTCTGTCGTGAGATGCTCCACCAGGGGAGTCTCAAGCAGCGACGGCAGCACGGCCAGGTCACGTTTCTCGAGGCGGATACCCAGCACCTGCCCTTTGAGGACGACCTTTTCCAGATCGTCTCGGTCGCTTTCGGCCTGAGAAATGTTGCCGATACGGACCAGGGCCTGGCCGAAATGACACGGGTCTGCAAGCCGGGCGGAAAGGTCGCGGTACTGGAGTTTTCCCAGCCAACCTGGCAACCTTTCAAGGCACTCTATGGATGTTACATGAATTACCTGCTTCCCCGCGTGGGCCAGTTGCTGGCCCGCAATCGGGAGAACGCTTACAACTACCTGCCGGAAAGTGTGAATGAATTCCCCAGCGGGGCAGCTCTTGTGGAGCGGATGGAGAATTCCGGCTTGCACCAGGTGCGATACCACCGGCTGAGCCTGGGGATCGCGACACTTTACGTGGGGGTCAAATGAATCGTCCGCTGGTTGTAGCGATCACCGGGGCAAGTGGTGCGGTCTATGCCGTGCGGCTGGTTCAGCTGCTTGCCAGGAACTGTTCCGAGTTGCACCTGGTAATCAGCCCGGCTGGTCGAGAGGTGATGCAGCTGGAGCTGGGGATCGAGCTGGATACCGAGGGGGATCCATCCCAGTTGCTTGATGTGGAATTGCCCTGGTTGGAATGCCCTGTCGGGGATCCCACGGCAACGATCCAGTTTCACCATTACCAGGATATGATGGCCCCGATTGCGAGCGGCTCGTTCCTGACAGGCGGGATGGTGATCTGTCCCTGTTCCGGGGGTACGCTCAGTAACGTGGTGAGTGGTGCCAGCGGCAACCTGATTCACCGTGCTGCAGACGTTCATCTGAAAGAAGGCCGGCGGCTGATCCTGGTGCCACGGGAAACACCTCTTTCCCGCATTCACATGGATAACATGCTTCGTGCGGGGGATGCAGGTGCGACAGTCCTACCCGCTTCGCCCGGCTGGTATCACGGTGTCGAGGGAGTTGGTGACCTGGTTGACTTTATTGTTGCCAGGATACTGGACCAGCTGGAAGTGAATCACTCGTTAATAAAAAGGTGGTCGGAAACGCCTGATGATTAAACGTCTCTGCCAGATCCTCGAGATGATCCGGTTTAGTCACACGCTTTTCGCGTTGCCATTTGCATTGATGGCTGCGGCGATGGCATGGCTGGTTCCGCTGGCGGATGGTGCGAAAGTTCCTTTTCGTCTTCAGCACCTGCTGGGGATCCTGGCCTGCATGGTTTCCGCACGAAGTGCGGCGATGGCCTTCAACCGGCTAGTGGACCGGAAAATTGATGCCGAGAATCCGCGCACCGAGCGACGGCACCTGCCGCAGGGGACGCTGGGGAGCGGGAGTGTGATTCTCTTCACACTGGTCAGCTCGGCTGCCTTCGTGGCCAGTACCCTGCTGTTTTTTCCCAACCAGCTTCCCATCCTGCTCTCGATCCCCGTGCTCCTGTTTCTCCTGCTCTACAGTTTTACCAAGCGATTTACCTCGCTTGCTCACTTTTTCCTGGGTACGAGCCTGATGCTGGCCCCGGTCTGTACCTGGATTGCCCTGCGAGGGGACTTGCTGGCGGATGACCCAGGTGATCTTCTTCCCTCGCTGGTACTGGGCCTGGCGGTGCTTCTTTGGGTTGGTGGGTTTGACATGATCTATGCCTGCCAGGATGTGTCATTTGATCAGCAAGCTCAACTCAAGAGCATTCCCGCCCGGATCGGTGTCCCGGCCGCCCTCCGGCTGGCCGCGATCTGTCACCTGGCGATGATACTGGTCCTGCTGGGGCTTCCCCATGTTGGCCGCCTGGCGGGCCCCAGCCTGCCGCTTGGATGGATCTATCACGTGGGACTGTTGGGCGTGGCGGTGCTGTTGGTGTACGAGCACCTGCTGGTCCGGCCGGATGACCTGACACGTGTGAACATTGCCTTTTTCCGGGTCAACGCGGTTGTCAGCGTCGGATTGTTCTTTTTTGTCACGCTTGACCTGTTACTATAACGCCCGCCACGGGAACTTTTTTTGCCAGGATGGAATTCGGATGCAGCAGCAGTGCCTCTTCAGGGTCCGTAAGCGTGCCTGGCACGTGCCGCTGCTTGCCGGCATGTTGCTTGGCGGTTGTTCTGCAGCAGATGATCCGGCCGGGTTGCCAGGAGTCAAAGAGAATCCGGCAACGGCTGGGTCAGGCCTTGAGATACCGGTTGATTCGCCAGCAGTGGCTGGCGAGAAGGACGTGCCGGCTCCCAGCCAGGAGCCGGGAGCTTCCGCAGCGGGACCCCGACCCCATGCAGCCGCGCTGGCTGACCTGGTCGGGGATGACGTGGCCCGGCGAACTACAGCCAGGGACCAGCTCGATACCGATCCCCCGACTGCCGGGCAGTTGCTGGATGTCTGGCAACAGGGGGATCCGGAAGAACGTCGCGGGGCCGCTTTTTTTGCCATGGGGATTTACGATGGATCGGATACTGGAATCGAGGATGCGGCGATCGCTGCACTCGAGGATCCTGATGCACGCGTTCGCGGTCTTTCGCTGGAAATGGTCCGGCACTTTCCCCGTGAGCGTTTCATGCCACTGCTGGAGAGGATACTGGAGATGCTGGCCGGAGAGCCAGATGTGAAGAACCGGGCGATGGTTGCCCGCATGCTGGTAAGCTGGCCGGCCGGCCGGGACCAGGTGAAACGGGCACTGGCCGATTCGGTGCTCGCTGATCCGGAAGTGCAGGTGCGGTCGGCGGCACTGGTTTCGGTGTACCGCATCGCCGATGAGCAGCCGCTTCTTGAGTTGCTCGAGAAAGTGGTCCGCGATGATCCGGAAGCAACCTTGAGACGTCTTGGGCTTAACCGGCTTGGGCGGCTGGGACCGCTCGCAGCCGGAACTGCTCCGCTGGTGGCGGCCGGGCTGGAGGACGAGGACGAGGCAGTCAGTGATGAGGCTGCCCGAACTCTCACGCGGCTCGGTCCTGCCGGACTTGGGGAACTGGTGAAGGCGCTTTCATCCAGGTCAAGTCGTGCTCGCCGATTGGCATGCTATAGCCTGGGAACTCTTGGAATGGTTGCCCGGCCAGCAGTCCCGGCGCTGGAAAAACTGCTGGAGGATCCGGAGGAGGATATCCGGGAACTGGCGGCCATGGCGATCCGGAACATTCTGCTTGGCCAGTAACGGTGGCGAGCATGTGAAGAAGCCATCATGGACAGTGGGTTAATCCATGCCTAGACTCGACGGTTGGAAATACAACCGGCAGAACGCTTGTTAAAGAGCTGTTGGAAACACCCACCAGAAGGTCCTCGATTCGATGTCAGTTGCCACGATTTCAATCGATTCGATTCGTGAGAAAGTGACCGCGGGCGAGCGGTTATCTCTCGACGAAGGGATTTTTCTTTACCAGGACGATACTCCCCTGCACGAGGTCGGTGCGCTTGCTGACCTGGTCAGACAACGACTTCACGGGGAGAAGGTTTATTTCAACATCAACACGCACCTGAATCCCACCAACATCTGTGTCTATCGCTGCACGTTTTGTGCCTTTCGATCTGACCTGCGGGATCCCAAGGGTTACATGATGGAGGATGAGGAGATCCTCAAGCGGGGCCGGGAAGCGGTCGAGAACGGTTGTACCGAGCTCCATATCGTGGGAGGTCTGCATCACCAGATGGGTTACGAATGGTACGTGAACATCATCCGGATCCTGCACCAGGCCTATCCAGAGTTGCACCTGAAGGCCTGGACCGGCGTGGAGATCAACTGGTTTGAGTTTCTCTCCGGCAAGTCGGTTCGGGAGATACTCCAGGAGATGATCGATGCCGGGCTGGGAAGCATGCCCGGGGGGGGAGCCGAGATCTTTCATCCGGAGGTTCGGGGAAAGTTATGTGAGCACAAGGCGGATGCGGGCAAGTGGCTTGATATTCACCGAACGGCTCACCAGCTGGGCCTGCGGACCAACGCCACCATGCTCTATGGCAGCATCGAGAACACGTTTCACCGGGTGGATCACCTCGTCCGGTTACGGGAATTGCAGGATGAAACAGGCGGCTTCCAGACTTTCATCCCGCTGGCATTTCACCCGGACAATACGGGCCTCGCCCACATCCGCAAACCCTCCAGCCTGGTAGATCTTCGCACGATTGCCGTCTCCCGCCTGATGCTTGACAATATTCCGCATATCAAGGCCTACTGGATCATGCTGGGGATTGGCACAGCACAGGCAGCCCTCGCTTACGGGGCCGATGACCTGGACGGCACGGTACGGCATGAGTTGATCTACCATGATGCTGGGGCAACCACGCCGGAGTTTCTCACCGTCGAACAACTCTGCCACTTGATCCGGGAATCCGGGCGAGAACCGGTTGAACGGGATACTCTTTACCGCCGCGTGATTCGTGAATCGAGTGATCCTGCCGGCTGGGAACTCGAGCCCAATGCAGTCTAGGGCTTACTCGATTTCACCAAAGAACTTCATCCACTGCTGGACCTGGATCTCGTTGAGCGGTGCATCCGGCTTGAGAGCTTCCAGTTCTGCGCCCTGACGGGCCTGCTGGTTGATCTGCCGGTACCAGGTATCACTGTCGATGGCAGCTGCCCGGCGGCGGCTGGCAGCCCGCTGAACACGGTGGTCGCTGGAGACCACGGTCAGCTGCCGGGGGGCGTCGTTGGCGGCGATGTACTCCTCCAGCAGCGCGTCGGCACTTTCCTGGTCACGGGCAAAATGGACAGCCATGCCCTGGTGGTCAAACTGGCTGGGTCGCCCCGGGGGAGGATGGTGGGCGTCAAAGACAACGATCGTTCGTTTCCGATCATTTTCCGGGAGGGAATAGAGGAGCCAGCCCAGGAGTGCTTCCCGGGCACCCTGCAGGGTGCCTGCATCGATCCCCTCCCCCACGATGCCGGCTCCGTAGAGCAGGTTATAGCCATCGATAAGGATTGTCGGATTCACAGCTGGGCACCGAATCTCACTTCTCCCCCGACCAGCACCGTCTCGGCGCGACCCAGCATGGTGCTCCCGTCAAGGGGCGTGTTCTTGCTTCGTGAAACCAGGTCGTCGGCGGACAGCGTCCACTCGGCGTGCGGATCGATAATCACGATATCGGCATCGGCTCCTACCGCCAGGGTTCCCTTGGGAATCCCCAGTACGCTGGCAGGATTCGAGGTAAGCTTGGCCAGTGCCGCCGGCCAGTCCAGGTGTCCCGGGGTGATCAGGTTCATGATCACCAGTGAGAGCGTGGTCTCCAGCTGGATCATGCCGTAAGGGGCCAGGTCAAGTTCCCTCATTTTCTTTTCCGTGGCCCGTGGTGCATGGCCCGAGGCGATCACGTCGATCGTTCCATCTACCAGGCCGGCGATGCAACTCTCCAGGTGTTGCTGGTCTCGTAGCGGGGGGTTGACCTTGTAATTGGAGTCAAAGGATCGCAGTGACTGATCGGTCAGTGAAAAATGTGCGGCGCAGATACCAGCAGTCACCCGTGCTGCTCGCCCCTTGGCCCGTTTCACCTGTTCCACGCTGTCACGACTGGAGACATTCATCAGGTGCAGTCGTCCACCGGTGGACTCGGCAAGTCGAAGGTCGCGGCTGGTCATCACGTCCTCGGCGTCTGCAGGCATGCCCGAGAGTCCCAGCACCAGCGAGGTGACTCCCTCGTGCATGATGCCCTCCTGGGAAAGCTCCGGGACTTCCGCGTGGCTGAAGATGGGCTTGTCGAACATCAGGCAGTACTGCAGGGCTCGTCGCATCAGGTCGGTGCTGGCGAGCGGGGCCGGGGCATCGCTGAAAGCAACAGCCCCCGATTCCACCAGTGTGCCGATCTCGGCCAGTTCCTCCCCTTCCCGGTTCTTGCTGATACAGCCAAGGACATGGACGTTCGCCTGGCAGGCACGTGCCGCTTTCTGGCGGACAAACTCTACCCCGGCAGGTGTGTCGATCGGTGGGTTCGTGTTTGGCAGGCAGGCGATGCTGGTGAAACCGCCGGCCAACGCAGCAGCACTCCCCGACTCGATCGTCTCGTCTTCCTCGAATCCAGGTTCGCGGAGTTGCACGTGGGTGTCGACAAGCCCGGGAGCGACAATCCGGTTGCTGGCGTCGATCACCGACTCGGCGTTCTGCGTGCTGGTTCCCACCTCGGCGATCAGGCCGTCACGGACAAGCAGGCTGGTGATCTCGTCCAGCCCGGACTGGGGGTCGATTACCCGGCCATTTCGTATCAGGATCTCGCTCATCAGTCCCTGCTCATTCACTCTCTTGATTTGCCTGCTGGCCGGCGGCCGGGGAACCTGCAATCAGCCAGAGGACTGCCATGCGGACGGCAATCCCGTTGGATACCTGGTGCAGAATTACCGAGTGCGGGCCATCCGCAACGTCGGGGGTGATTTCCACGCCGCGATTGATCGGTCCCGGGGCCATGATCAGGATATCTGGCCTGGCCCGTTTCATGCGTTCCTTGTTCATCGCGTAAAGCAGCGCGTATTCTCGTACCGAGGGGAAGGGGCGAGTGTATTGTCGTTCGAACTGGATCCGTAGCAGGTTAAGCACATCGCAGCGGGGCACGATCTCGTCGAAATCGTAGCTCACTTCTACTCCCAGCGACTCCCAGTGAGGGGAGACCAGTGTCGAGGGGCCGCAGACGATCACGTGGGCACCAAGTTTCTTGAGCGCCCAGATATTGGAACGAGCTGTTCGACTGTGGTTGATGTCTCCCACCAGGGCGACGGTGAGTCCTTCCAGGGAACCTCGTTGCTGACGGATCGTGAGCAGATCGAGAAGCCCCTGGGTGGGATGCTCGTGGGGCCCGTCGCCAGCATTGATCAGGGCACAGTCGACGTTCTCTGAGAGCAGGTGCGGGGTGCCAGGTGTGCGGTGCCGTACCACCATCACGTCGACATTCATGGCCTCGATTGTCTTGGCCGTGTCAATCAGCGTTTCCCCCTTGCTGAGACTGCTGGAGGCGGAGGCAAATTGAACCAGGTCTGCTCCCAGGCGATTGGCAGCCAGGCCGAAGCTGGTGCGAGTCCGGGTGGAATCCTCGAAGAACATGTTCGCGACAACCTGGCCGGAGAGTATCGACAGCTTCTGCCGGCCCTGTTCGGTGATCTGCTTGAACTGCTCCGCGGTATCCAGGATGACCGTGATCTCTTCGGCCGAGAGACTCTCGGTATCGAGCAAATGCCGACGATTCCACCAGCTAGGAATGGGTGGAGGGGCGAGTGGCTCGGTGTCGGCCGCCACAGTATTCACGGTCGGTAGGATCCTGGCGAAATCGTCTGAAAAAGTGACCTCTCAGCCGACAAGTCATTCTAGCATGGGAAGGGGGTACTGGAAACGGCCTGCTTCTGATCATTTGCTGTGCTTATTCGTACTTTTTCGGAGAATGAGGAGAAGAAAGTTCAAGACAATCGTGGAGCCAGCCGATATTTCTCCCCTTAGCAGGCGTTCCCGGGGGGATGGTCTCGCAGGCCAGTAAACGTGTGCTCCCAGCTTTATCAGCTTACTCAGTTTTCGGAGTCCCCCCTCGATGAACCTGTTTTCTCGTTCCGGTTTTCTTGTTTCCCTGTTGATCGCTTCTTTCTCGCTTAGTGGCTGTGCGATATTCTCTTCCCCAGGGAATTCCATGCTTTCCCGGTCCCAGGGTGAGAAAAATGATCAGCCTGCAGATAACGGGATGGCTACCTCCGACCAGACGGTGGTGGTGGAATTACACCGGGAAGGGGGACTTGCAGGACGACTTCGCGTGCCGGTGAAACCAGGCATGGTGGTCCAGGATGCCCTGGAAGGCTCGGGGGTAATAGACCGGTTCGACCGCATGACGATCAAGGTCAGGCGTTTTGTCAAGGGACAGCAGGCGTACCTGCCGCTCACCGCTGTTTACGACCATGATCGCGACGAGGTGCGGCCCGAATCGAATTACGCGATCCAGCCAGGTGATATCCTGATTGTCACCGAGGACACGTCCAGTTCCTCGCAGGACATGCTGCAGCAGCTGCTCGGTCCCCTGGGAGGAGCGATCTAGCTAGTATTTCCGGGGAGTCATCCGGCCCTGCACGCGGCTGGGGAGGCCCTGGATCCGAAGGAATCCCTCGGCATCATCCTGGTTATAGGAACCCCCTCCTTCCATCGTCGCAATCCCCTCGTCGTAGAGACTGTTGGGGCTGCTTCGCGCAGCGACCATGATGTTCCCCTTGTAGAGGTCCAGGGTTACCTCGCCGTTAACTGGCTGGCTTGCCTGTTGGATGAAGGCCAGCAGCGCATCCATGCGGGGGGTGTACCAGTAACCGTAATAGACCAGTTCGGCCACCTCCGGTGCCAGGCGATCTCGCAGGTGGACCAGGTCCCGGTCGAGCGTGATTTGCTCGATGACCAGCGATGCCTGGTAAAGAAGGGTCATTCCCGGGGACTCGTAAACACCGCGACTCTTCATCCCCACGAAACGGTTCTCCACCATATCGATCCGCCCGATGCCGTTACGGCCGCCGATCTGGTTAAGCTGTTCGACGATTTCAAGTGGGCTCCCGTCCTGGCCATTGACCGTTGTCGGCAGGCCCTGCTGGAAACCGATCGTTACCGCTTCCACCTCGTCCGCTGCCTCTTGGGGAGAGACGGTCATGCCGAACTCCACCAGATCCACCCCGTTGACATCCAGTGCTTCCAGTTGCCCCGCCTCGTAGCTGATATGCAGGCAGTTCTCGTCCGAGCTGTAGGGTTTCTCCACGGAAGCCTTGACCGGGATATTCTTGTCTGCACAGTAGGCGATCATCTCGGTGCGGCCCGGGAACTCCTCACGGAAAGAAGCCATCCGCCAGGGAGCGATCACTTTCACCGACGGATCGAGTGCCTCGGCAGCCAGCTGGAATCGACACTGGTCATTTCCCTTGCCGGTCGCGCCATGAGCATAGGCGTCGGCTCCCACGTCGCGTGCAACCTGCAGGCAAACCTTGGAGATCAGCGGACGGGCAATCGACGTCCCCAGCAGGTAGCTTGTTTCGTAGCGGGCCTGCCACTGGAGTACGGGGAAAGCAAAGTCACGACAGAGTTCCTCGCGGGCGTCGATAATCTGGGCACTGGTGGCACCAATGTCACGAGCCTTTTGCAGGATTTCCTCGCGATCCTCGCACGGCTGCCCGAGGTCCACATAGACACAATGGACCTCGTAGCCCTGGTCCATCAGCCATCCAAGGATGACCGATGTGTCCAGTCCACCGGAATAGGCAAGTACACAGCTGGGCATGATCGGGTGATTCTCATCTTCAAGGTAAGGTCGTGGCGGCAGGAACCCGCCGTTACTGCCAGACTCCTATTGTGCTTCGCCGTCGTGGGAGCGGCAACCCGTCAGGGATTGGTCACCAGTTCTCGGATCAGTGCGAGGTACTGGTCGACGGCACTCTCGACTGAAAAATCGGCGGCCCGTTGTTGCAGGAGTCCGCTATCGCCCTGCTCCGCGAGTGCCTGCTCCATCGCCGCTGCCAGAGCCTGTTCCTCCTGCATCGGTACCAGGCGGCCCCAGCGTCCATCCTGGAGGATCTCGGCGGGGCCACTGGGGCAATCTGTCGCTACCACTTTCACTCCGCATGCCAACGCTTCGATAAGCACGGTCGGCAGGGCTTCCCAGCGAGAGGAGAGGACAAACAAATCTGCCCGGTTAAGCCAGGCATAGGGGTTTTCCACGAAACCCGGTAGCAGCACCCGTTGCTCTAATCCGAGTTGCCGTACCAGCTCCTCCAGCTCTGCTCGTTCTTCTCCTTCCCCCAGGATGACCAGCCTGCACGAGGAGGGGTTCGCGATCTGAGCATATGCCCGAATCAGGGTGCCAAAGTCCTTTTGCTCCGTCAGCCTTCCGATGCCGATGACCAGTGGCTGATCAGAGGCATCCAGCCAGGAGTGGGAGAGCGATTCCTGGCGTTTCTGCTCAAGGGAGGCATCTACCACCGGGTTGTAGAGTACATGTACCGACTCGCTGGGCATCCGGAGTTGTTCTTCCAGGTCCCTGGCGGCGCCGCGCGAGACAGCAGCCACCGCATCAGCATGCTTGAAGAGCCAGCGGGCCAGTGGCTGGATCAGGCGGTCCTTGACGGTCGTCCCCTTGTAGGCGGACATGGTCAGGTGTTCCACCAGCAGCAGGCGTGTAGGGATCTCCAGCGGTCGCATGGCAAGCGCGGCAGCCAGGTTGGCATGGCTCAGGTGCGAGATCAGCACCTGGGGTGGTTGCTCCTTGAGCAGGCGACGCAGCGGCCAGATTGCCTGTCGAACATGCTTGACTCCCAGGTCGACCACCTCCACCTGGGGAGGGACCTGGTCCATGTAGCTGCCATGGGCGGAGGCCAGGATGAGTTGTGTCTGAACCTGCCGCTCAACGAGGCCGCGGAGCAGGTTGACCACCACGCGCTCGGCACCTCCCCCTTCCAGGGATGGCAGGAAACAGGCCAGCCGCATTTCGGTGTCATGGTTTTCGTTCAATGGTCGTTCCTGTCGAAAGGAACAGGCAGATTCAATCTTCTGCCCCGGGTGCTTGTCTTACGTGGAATGTGCGGTCGACGTTCATCCCTGTCAACGAGCCATAGATGGGATTAGGATAACAGGAAAGGGGAATTCGATGAATCGTGAACAGCTTGAGCAGCTTGCCCGCGAGCTGGAAGCGGGACAGATCAGCGTTCAGGTGTTGATGGATGCCCTTGAGGTGGATGCCACCGATTCCGTTGAACAGGCAAGCCTGTCGCTGGACCTGGATCGCCAGGAGCGATGTGGTTTCCCCGAGGTCATTTACGCAGAGAACAAGTCACCGGCGGCCCTGGCACATGCTTTCACGACTCTGCTTGAAGCGGACCAGGACGTGCTGGCAACGCGTCTTGACGAGCATAAGGCGGAGCAGCTGTGCAGGCAGTTTCCGGCTGCCGATTACAACCCGGCTGCTCGTACAATCCGGATTCGCTCCGCCGCCCCTGCCCCCTCGCTTCCTGGCCACGTGACCATTGTCACGGCTGGCACAAGTGACCTGGCGGTTGCCGAGGAAGTCAGGGAAACGCTTGCCTGGATGGGAGCAGGGACATCGCTTGTCCAGGACGTGGGAGTTGCCGGTCCGTCACGTCTGCACCAGCACCTGGACCTGTTGCGGCGCTCCGACGTGGTGATCGTGGTGGCCGGGCTGGAAGGTGCCCTGCCAAGTGTCGTTGGCGGTCACGTCGACTGTCCGGTGATCGCAGTACCGACCAGTATCGGGTACGGGGCCAGTTTTGGAGGCGTGGCGGCGCTGCTGGGAATGCTCAATAGCTGTGCCTCGAATGTCACCGTGGTGAATATCGACGCGGGTTTCAAGGCGGGTTACGTGGCCGGCATCATCCTCCGGCGTTGTGTCGCAAGGGATGGTGAAACGTGAGCGAGCTGCCGCTGCTGCAACCGCGCAGCCCGGATTCTCACAAGGGGGATTACGGACGGGCGCTGTTGGTCGGAGGGTCGCGTGGCATGTCGGGCGCGATCGCCCTGGCTGGCATGGCCGCCTTGCGAGGAGGAGCTGGCCTGGTCAGCCTGGCGGTTGCAGAGGGAATCCAGCAGACCGTTGCCGGGTACGAGCCAGGTTACATGACGATTGCCCTCCCGGAGGGAAAGTCCGGGGAGGTGGGGCCAGGAGCGTTTGACGAACTTGCACCACGTCTCCAGCAATTTGACTGCATCGGACTGGGGCCGGGGCTGGGCACAGGGGAGCCGGCCCGGGAGCTTGTCGGGAAGCTCTACCAGCAGGCGCCGTGCCCGCTCGTTCTGGATGCCGATGCGCTGAACCTGTGGGCCGGGCAGTATGAGGGCCTGGAGGCTGCAGGACCACGGATCTTCACACCCCATGCCGGCGAGTTGCTGCGCCTGCTCCAGATCGATCTCCAGGAGCGTGAGGCGCTCGAAACGGCCACGGTCGAGTGGGCCGCGTCCCGGCGGGCTGTACTGGTTCTGAAGGGACACCGGAGCCTGGTAACCGATGGCCAGGAGTTTTTCCACAACACCAGTGGAAATGCCGGGATGGCGACGGGGGGAAGTGGTGATGTTCTCACCGGGCTGCTCGTCGCCCTGGTCTGCCAGGGGCTCTCTCCACTGGATGCCGCCCGCCTGGCGGTTTACCTTCACGGACTTGCCGGTGACCTGGCAGCCGAAAAGATGGGCCAGCAATCACTTATTGCCAGTGACCTGGTGGATTACCTGGGGCCGGCTTTCAAACAGTATTTCCAGGACCATGTCGATTGAGGGAGGGCTCGCGTGAGGCGGTTTGGACATATCAGCGAGGTGCCCGCAACGCTTCGCTCGGGTGCGGTATCCATCGGGAACTTCGACGGCGTCCACCTCGGGCACGCGAGGATTGTTTCCCGCCTGGTCGCAAGGGCGGCCTTGCTCGGAGGTCCGTCGGTCGTGTTCACTTTTGATCCCCACCCGGCCACCCTGTTGCGCCCCGATGAGGGAATACAGAAGCTGGTGACGGCAGACCACAAGCTGGAATTGCTCGAGCAACTGGGGGTGGATGCCGTTATCACCTTTCCGACCGACCGGCAGTTGCTGGAACTTTCGGCAGGGGCATTCTTCGAGAACATCGTGCTCTCTGGCCTGGGTGCGGGTGCCATTGTTGAAGGACCTGACTTTGCCTTCGGTAAAAACCGGGAAGGGACAATCGAGCAACTCGGAAAACTCTGCAAGGAGCAGCAGATCGTGCTGGAAGTGGTTGAGCCGGTCCAGTTTGACGGGGAGGTCGTTTCCAGCAGCCGACTCCGCCGGTTGGTCGGCCAGGGGGATCTGAAAACAGCTAACCAGATGCTCACCAGCCCCTTTCGTATTCGCGGAAGAATCCAGCAGGGTTCAGGTCGCGGGGAACAGCTGGGTTTTCCGACAGCTAACCTTGCCGGTGTGGAGACGCTCTTGCCAGGTGATGGCGTTTACGCCGGTTGCGGATATATTGACGGCCAGTGCTGGCCGGCGGCGGTGAATATTGGGGCCAATCCGACTTTTGACGAGGAGACGGCCAAGCTGGAAGTTCACCTGGTCGGGTTTTCAGGAAGCCGTTATGACGAGATGATAGATGTTCAACTGCTTGAGCGTTTGAGAGACGTGCGTCGATTTGAGAATGCCGCAGAGTTGCAGTCACAAATTGAGGCGGATGTCCATCAGGCCTGCCAATTGGCCAAGCAGGTTCCAGGGATGATGGAAGAATAAACGAGTTCGAGGTGTTTCATGGCGATTGACTGGCCCGTTTTTGTATCGCTGGTTGAAGCGAACCAGAGTTTCCTGCTGACAAGCCATATCCGGCCCGATTGCGATGCCCTCGGAAGTGAACTGGGGATGGCAGCGCTGCTGGAGGCTGTTGGCAAGCAGGTGCGGATTGTCAACGGGCATCGTACCCCTCCGAACCTGGCGTTCCTGGATCCCGGGAACCGGATCGAGGCAATCGAGGACCTGGAAAATGACCCGTCGGCAGATATCGATATCCTGATGGTGCTCGATACCAGTGCCTGGGTCCAGCTGGGTGAGATGGCAGAAGTAATTCGTGGGACCTCTGCAACGCGTGTCGTGCTGGACCACCACAAGAGTGGAGATGACCTGGAAGCGATCGTGCTGAAGGACGTTTCCGCGGAGGCCACAGGCGCCCTGGTGGTCGAGGCAGCGGATGCACTGGGCGTCCCTCTTACCGCGGAGATGGCACAGCCGCTGTTTGCTGCCATTGCCACCGACACTGGCTGGTTTCGTTTTCCCTCGACCAGCAGCCGGACGTACCAGGTGGCGGGCCGGCTGACCGATGCCGGGGCCAGTCCTGCCGAGATTTATGGTCATCTTTACGAGCGGGAAACCCTGGGAAGACTGCGGTTGCGAGGGCTCGTGCTGGGACGAGTAAGTACTGCCTGTGAAGGGACGCTTGCCTACACGCATATTCGCATTGCAGACTTTGAAGAAACAGGAGCCCTGCCGAGTGACACGGAAGATCTTGTCAATCTCTCGCTGACAATCGAGGGGACATTGGCTGCGGTGATCCTGGTGGAGCAACAGCCGGATGTCTACAAGGTGAGTTTCCGTAGTCGTTGCCAGATGGATTGTAGCGAGGTCGCTGCCGAGTTTGACGGCGGGGGTCACCAGGCCGCAGCCGGGGGAACCGTGGAAGGAGAATTTGAGCATGCCCGGCAACGTGTTCTTGACGCCGTAGGATCTCGCTTGGCATAATTCCTTGGTTGTGACATCACTCCCACCCCCGAACGCCCACCTATTTTTTTCTTCGAGTTGGATCTGGTAGCTGGCAGGTCGAAAAAGGAATTGTTCATGGCCGATGAATCTGTAGATCCTGTGCCTGTCGAAGTCCAGGGTGAGTCCGGAAATGAGGCTCTCCAGGACCCGCCGCAGGACGCACCGGAGCATGCTGAGGATCGACAGGGGGGAGCCCGACGTAACTTCTTCTGGGAACTGACCGCGGTCCTTGCCGGTGCGATTGTCAGTGTCGTGCCAATGCTGGTGGGACTCTACACTTTCCTGCTGACTCCCTTCCGCAAGAAACAACTACCACTCAATTACGAGGCGGGCATTGGCGAGGGAGCTGGTGCCAACGAATACTTTGTTGCTCCCCTCGATGCGATCCCGGCCGATGGTATGCCCCGCCGCTTCGAGATCGTGGCCGACAGGGTGGATGCCTGGAACTTTATCCCCCACCGGCCGATTGGAGCAATTTTCCTCTCTCGCCAGCAGGGTGACGGTCCGTCACCGCAGGTTGTCGCTTTTCATGCTACCTGCCCACATGCTGGATGCACGGTTGCTTTTAGCGTCGACAGCAATGCTTTTCTCTGTCCCTGCCACAACAGTTCATTCAGCAAGGATGGCGAGAAAATGGATCTCGCCGGTCGCAGCAACCCCAGCCCACGGGGACTCGACAAGCTCCAGGTGAACCAGGAAAAACTTGCCAGTGATGGCGAGGTATGGGTGGAGTATGTGAATTACTATACCGGCCGCAAGGAAATGAAACCGAAGGCATGAAGAAGCTCATTCACTGGCTTGTTGACTGGACCGATGAACGCACCGGCGTTCGCGATGCGATCCAGGAGGGACTCTACGAGAATATCCCGGGTGGATCTCGCTGGCGCTATATCACGGGCAGCATGCTGGCTTTTGCCTTCGTGACCCAGGTGGTGACCGGGATTTTTCTCTGGATGAGTTATAGCGCCGGGATCCAGAATGCCTGGGCCAGTGTTTTCTATATCCAGAACATCATGCCTGGTGGCTGGCTGCTGCGGGGTGTTCACCATGTCATGGCCCAGGCGATGATCGTGCTGATGCCGCTCCACATGCTCCAGGTGATCGTTGACAGGGCCTACCAGAAACCACGCGAAATCAACTTCTGGCTGGGGCTGGTATTAATGTTGATCACGCTGGGACTCGGCCTGACAGGCTACCTGCTCCCCTGGGACCAGAAGGGTTACTGGGCGACCAAGGTGGCGACCGAGCTGGCGGCCCTGCCCCCGGTCGTGGGAGGCCAGATGCAGACGATTGTGGTCGGTGGAACGGACTATGGCCATTTCACACTGACTCGCTTCTTTGCCCTGCACGCGGGTGTCCTGCCGATCTTGATGGTACTCGTCCTGGGACTTCATATCGCCATGTTCCGCAGGCACGGGATCACGGCCGAGAGCAGTGAGAAACGTGCCGACGAGTACTTCTGGCCCAAGCAGGTTGCCAAGGATGCCATTGGCTGCCTGATCCTCCTGGCCCTGGTGATTGGTGTCGTGGTGGCGGAGGGAGGTGCCGAGCTGGGAGCACCTGCGGAGCCGACCGAGGAATACAATGCCGCCCGGCCGGAATGGTATTTCCTGTTCCTGTTCCAGGCGCTGAAACTGTTCCATAGTGAGTTCGTTGGCGCGATCGTGGTTCCTGGACTGGTTGTCACTTTCCTCTTCCTGATGCCGATCCTCGCGCACTGGAAATATGGCCACCGGCTCAACGTGGCGTTCATGATCTGCCTGCTGGCAGTCGCAGGCTTGCTCACTTACCTGGCTCTGAAACAGGATAACTTTGCCAACTGGTACCCCGATGTGCCTGTGACCGACCAGCGGGTGAAGGACTCACTCGGCTACCTGCAAGCCAAGCGGGATGGAGAGCGAGAATACGAGCGGATCAAGGAATTGATTCACTACAACGGAATCCCCCTGGAAGGGCCGAACAAGCTTCAGCAGAAGGATCCGGAGACGATCGGCCCCCGGATCTTCCGCCGGCTCTGCGCCAGTTGCCATGCCTGGACTGACGAGCAGGGGGAGGGGATTGCCGGACCCGACCTGTCTGCATTCAAGCCGGGTGATGCTCCCAGCGGAGCTCCCAATCTCCATGGATTTGCCTCCCGGAGCTGGATTGCCGGCCTGCTGGATCCGGAGAGTATCGGCTCACATGACTACTTTGGTAGCACCATGCATGTTGAGGGCCAGATGGTCGAATATGTTACCGGGGAGTTGCCTGACTACATCGAGGGTGACCAGGGAAGGCAGGATCTCGAGGCGGCGATTGCTGCGCTCAGTGCCGAGGCGGGCCTGGTCGACCAGGTCCAGGAGGATGCGGAAAGTGAGAAGAGTGGCCAGCTGGCCCGCGGCCGTGAACTGATCGTGGGAGACTTTGGCTGTGTCAACTGCCACAGCTTCCGCGACGAGGAGGTGGGCGGGGCGCCTTCGCTGACCGGTTATGGATCGGCCGAGTGGCTGCGAAAGATGATCAGTGATCCGAACCATGAGGAGCTGTATGGTTACGAGAGTGATCAGAACGACCGCATGCCGGTGTTTTCCCGCTCCCTGACCGATCACCAGATCGAGATGCTTGTCCGCTGGCTGCGGGCGGATGACAGGGACCTGGCCCGGAAACTCGAGCTCCAGAAGGCTGCCGAGGAAGCCCAGGCAGTCGAGTAACTAGCTCCCGGCAAGCCGATCCCGGATCACTCCCTCGACCTCGTCAGAGGAGATCCGTACCTGTTCGAGCGTGTCGCGATCACGCAGCGTGACCGTCTGGTCCTTGAGCGTCTGGCCATCGACTGTCACGCAGTAGGGTGTGCCTGCTTCGTCCTGCCGCCGGTAGCGACGACCGACCGCCCCCTTCTCGTCGTAAAAAACATTGAAGTGGGGTTTCAGAGCGCGGTAAATCTCCCGGGCGACTTCCGGCATGCCGTCTTTCTTGACCAGGGGAAAGACGGCTGCCTTGATCGGTGCCAGGCGGGGGTGGAGCCGCATCACGGTACGGGACTTCATCGTGCCACTGTCATCGGGGGCCTCGTCCTCGGTGTAGGCCTCGCAGAGAAACGCCAGGGTTGCCCGGTCGGCTCCGGCCGACGGCTCGATCACGTGAGGAACATATTTTTCCCCGGTCAGATCGTCCCGGTAACTCAGGTCCGTGCCGCTGCCTCGCCAACG
>JAPYUD010000357.1:0-4334 GCA_029936215.1 Pirellulaceae bacterium
GCACCGCTCGACGAATGAAGCAGCCGTAGTTTCTCGGGGCGCACCGCCATGACCTGCCAGAGGACCACTCGCCAGTACTCGCGATGGTTGATCGCCTCCGGGGTGCTGGTGCTGGTGATGGCCGGAGCTTCCGAGGCGCGTAAGCCAGAGCCTGGGCACTGGTCCTATCAACCGATTGACCGTCCTGTCCCGCCGGAAGTTGCGGATACCGAGAATAGCATTGATGCTTTTGTCCGCGATCGGCTGCGGCAGGAGAAGATCAGACCCTCTCCCGAGGCGGACCGGGCGACGCTCATCCGCCGTGTGACGCTGGACCTGCTGGGCCTGCCCCCCACACCGGACGAGGTGGACGCTTTCCTGGCTGATGATCGTCCCGCTGCCTACGAGCGGCTGGTCGACCGGCTGCTCGCCTCCCCGCGTTATGGCGAACGCTGGGCCCGGCCCTGGCTGGATCTCTGCCACTATGCCGACACCGACGGGTACCTGACCGACCAGCTCCGCCCGGTCGCCTGGCGTTACCGGCACTGGCTGATCGGGGCATTAAACGCCAATATGCCGTTTGATCAGTTTACCGTCGAGCAGCTCGCTGGCGACCTGCTTCCAGAATCCACACAGGACCAGAAGATTGCGACCGGTTTCTTGCGGCAGACGCTCAGCAACCGGGAGGGAGGAGCGGATATCGAGGAATTTCGAGTCTTCCAGGTACTGGACCGTGTTTCCATGGTCGGTACCACCTGGCTGGGCCTGACCGTGGGCTGCGCCCGCTGTCATGATCACAAGTACGACGCGGTTAGCCAGCAGGAGTTCTACCAGCTCTACGCCTACTTCAATAACGCTGATGAGGCGAACTTCGATGCTCCGTTTCCGGACGAGATGGCCGACTACAGGGCAGATCGGGCGGAATATGAACGGCAGCGGCGGCAGGTGCTTGCACCGCAGAGGGATGCGGTCGAGCAGTTCCAGCGGCGCTGGGAGGAAAAGATGCTGCATGCTTGGCAGCATCCGAGTGATGACCATGTCTGGGATCGCCAGTGGGAACTTTTGGGACTTGTCTGGGGAGGCGGACTGGGAGAGGGCCAGCTGGAAGGCACCGAGATCTGCAAGCTCCCCTGGGAGAAGCGTAGTGAGCGCCAGAAAGATGACCTGATGGATTACTTCCTGCCGCGGTCTTCCATCGTCGATCCGGAAAAATACAAGCTGCTGGAATTTGGCTCGCTGACGTCGAAGCTGGGGCAGCTCAGGAGCGAGTTCCCGGCGGTCACCCGGGCACCGGCGATGCAGGCGGCGGTCAATCACCGGCAGACATATATCCACGAGCGAGGGGAGTTCCGGGATCATGGTGAGGATGTCGACCCGGCCGGGCTGGCATGCCTGCCACCAGTACCGGGCGGAGAGAGCGACCCCAGGCTGGCCTTTGCTCGCTGGCTGGTCTCCGGGGACAACCCGCTGACGGCCCGCGTCATGGTCAACCGGATCTGGCAGGAGTTTTTCGGTACCGGGCTGGTTGATACTCCCGAGGATTTCGGCACGCGGGGGAGCATGCCCAGCCATCCCCGGCTCCTGGACTGGCTCTCTGGCCATTTCATCGACAGCGGCTGGGATCTCAAGGAGCTCAAACGTCAGATCGTCATCTCGGCAACTTACCGGCAATCGTCCCGGCCACGGCCAGGGTTGCTTGAGCGAGACCCCGGCAACCGGCTACTCTATCGCCAGCGGAGCCTGCGGATATCGGGCGAAGCAGTCCGGGATGTCGCCCTGGCTGCAAGTGGATTGCTTTCCAGGCGAATGGGAGGGCCGAGTGTCAGGCCACCACAACCACAGAGCGTGATCGAGGAGGCTTTTGGCAGTAATCCCTGGGAAGTGAGCAGCGGGGAGAACCGCTACCGTCGGGCAGTCTATACCTTCATCTTGCGAACGACGCCCTACTCGCTGACAGCAACCTTTGATGCCCCCAGTCCCCAGGAGCCATGTGCCAGGCGGGACCGATCGAACACCCCGCTGCAGGCGCTCACACTTTTGAATGACCCTGCTTTCTTCGAGATGGCCCAGGCACTCGCGCAGAGGGTTCTGGCCGAGTCGCATGCTTCCGACCGGGACCGCCTGGTGCGGGCGTTTCGTCTCTGCCTTGGCCGAAAGCCGCTGGTCGAGGAAATGGACCAGCTGGAGAAGTACCTGCAGGCCCAACGGAGGCACCTGCTGGCACATCCGGAACAGGCCCAGGCGATGGTGATATTGGATTCAGGATTGGTCTCGGTGATCGAAGCGGCCGCCTGGAGCAGTACCTGCAGTATCCTCTTGAACCTGCACGAGTTTATTACGAGGGACTAGAACGTGGATCAGAACGTGCCCAGTCATCTGCATCGGCGGTGTTTCCTCGAGCGATCGGGTTATGGGATCGGTGGCATGGCGCTGGCGCAGCTGCTGGCCAGCGAGGGCATGGCTGCCAGGAAGACCACGCCGCCCGATCCACTCGCTCCCCGCACCCCCCATTTTGCACCGCGCGCGAAGAACGTCATTTTTCTCTTCATGGCTGGAGCTCCCAGCCAGCTTGATCTGTTTGACCCAAAGCCAAAGCTGGTTCAGCTCCACAACAAGCCGGTTCCGGAATCCTTCCTCTCGGGGCTGGATGATGCCCTGATCCGGGGAAGTGCCCGGGCCTGGGCTTCGCCCCGTCCCTTCCGGCAGTATGGCCAGTCGGGAATGTCCTTTTCCGATTACCTGCCCAATATGGCATCCTGCGCCGATCACTGGTGCATGGTCCGTTCGATGGTGGCCGAGGTAAGCAATCACCACCCGGCCCAGCAGATGATGAATACCGGCGTCCCCCGTTTCGGACTGCCGAGTATGGGTTCGTGGGCGACCTACGGGCTGGGAAGCGAATCGAAGGACCTTCCCGGTTTTGTCGTCCTGCTCTCCCGGAACGGATCGGGGGACCTGGGAGGGACGGCTCTCTGGAGCAATGCCTTTTTGCCGGCGGCTCACCGGGGTGTGACCTTCCGCAGTAGCGGGGATCCGATCCTGCACCTTGGGAATCCCGCCGGTATCAGCTACCGCCAGCAGACCGATCGACTCGCCGCCATCCGCCAGATGAACCAGTTGCGTTTTCAGCAGAAACAGGATCCAGAGATTCTCTCACGCATCGCTGCCTACGAGATGGCCTTCCGCATGCAGTCGGCCGCGCCGGAGCTTCTCGATTTTGCAGGTGAATCGAAGGCCACGCTTGAGGAATACGGGATCGAGGATGAAAAATCACAGTGGTTTGGAACCAACTGCCTGCTTGCCCGGAGGATGGTCGAGCGAGGTGTCCGCTTCGTGCAGCTTTACCACTATACCTGGGACGACCACTCGAATCTCAACAAGCGGCTCAAGAGCAACTGTGAGATGACCGAGCAAGGGGTGGCCGCCCTGGTGAAGGATCTTGACCGGCG
The DNA here is from genome assembly GCA_029936215.1 of Pirellulaceae bacterium. Classification (GTDB taxonomy): domain Bacteria; phylum Planctomycetota; class Planctomycetia; order Pirellulales; family Pirellulaceae; genus SAT2750. The sequence continues at coordinate 3,429 of JAPYUD010000357.1, forward strand.
AGGGTTGCTGGATGAAACACTGGTTGTCTGGGGCGGGGAGTTTGGCCGGACGCCGATGCACGAGGTTCGCCGGGGAACCTCGCCCGGCAGCGAGGGCCGCGACCATCATCCGTTTGGATTTACCATGCTGATGGCCGGTGGTGGTGTGAAACCGGGTTTTGTCTACGGCGCAACCGATGAGCTTGGCTACCATGCGGTGGAGAACCCGGTGACGGTGCATGACCTGCAGGCAACGATCCTGCACCTTCTGGGACTGGACCATGAGCGGCTTACCTACCGTTTCCAGGGCCGGGATTTCCGGCTCACCGATGTGGCTGGCCAGGTGATTACCGACGTGATTGCCTGAAGACCTGTCCTTCTATCAATGCCAGTCCGGCCTCCTCTGCCGATATTGACCTCAAAGGGTGACTGCGGAAAAAGAAAGGGAGTTTAAAGAGATGAATCTGTTTGCACTGTGTTCGCTGAGGTGACAAAATCAGGTTGATTGTTTCTGAGAGTTTATAGAAGGAAGAGGTTCCATGGCCGTTGATATTTCCTGTCCACACTGTTCCCAGCTCATGCGAATTTCCGATCCCGCATCGGTCGCGGGAAAAACAGCACGGTGCCCGGGTTGCCAGGAAACGTTCCTGGTCCAGATCCCCGTTTCTGCAGATCCTTCTGTTCCACCTCCTGTCCTTAACCCTCCTTCCGAAGAGGTTGATGATCTTTCCACAAGGCAGGAGGGTCAATGGAAACAGCCTGGCTTCTTTGAGGGAATGACGTCCGCGGAGAAGAAAGACGCGGTGGCGCCTGGGAGTATCTGGAAGGGAGTGATTGAGCAGATTCGTGGCAAGTTCAATGCGGAGCAGCTGCGGTCGATGGGCCGCAGGATGGCGAACGTTGGTACCTACAGCATGATCGCGGGTG
>JAPYUD010000358.1:0-4313 GCA_029936215.1 Pirellulaceae bacterium
ATCTCTTACAACGAGATCAGTTTCAGCCGGGATGCGGCCATTGCTGCCAACCCTGACAGCTTCCTGGAAACCAACTTCCACTCGCCCCAGTACCAGGCAAACCCGTTTACCTCGGACTACAGTCGGATCGGGCCGGATATCCTCAACAACCGGCTTCACGATAACACCATTAATGGCCTCTTTGTACGTGTGGGCACTCCTGCCGGTGGGGAGCTCGAGCAATTGACCGTCTCGGGGCGCTGGGACGACAAGGACATTGTCCATGTCCTGAAAGAAAACCTGGTCATCCATGCCACGCCCGGTGGGCCCCTGCTGGAGACGGTGCAGCCCTCGCTGGCTTTAGTCACGGTCACGCCGCTTAACGACCCTGTCGCCGGCCAGCTTGCTCCGGGAGACTACAACTACCGCCTGGTATTCGTGGACAAGTACGGTAACGAGGGGGCACCCTCCGATGCGACCATCACTCGCACTGTGACCGCACCCAATAATAGCGTGCGTTTAAACCAGCTCCTCAGTACGGAAGGCGATTTTGTTGCCCGGCGACTTTACCGTAGTGCCCCTGGGGGCGCCGGTCCCTACACGCTGATTGCCCAGATCAACCAGAGTGATTCCGAGTACATTGACCTGGGGACCGATATTGGTGGCTTGCTGGATGAGAGCCCGTTCCGCATGCGGCCACGGCCCGATGCCCGCCTGCGAGTGGATCCCTCGCTGATCGTCAAGCTTGATGCGTCCCGCATCGACATGGAACCGGGCGCCCAGCTGATTGCCGAGGGGCGGGACGGCCACGAGATTGTCTTCACCCATATCCTGGATGATCGTTACGGCGTGGGGGGTACTTACGACACAACCAACGATGGTCCGACCGCTCCCTTTGCCGGTGGCTGGGGTGGTATCCATGCCACGATTACCTCGCGAGTGGGTATCGATCATTCGATCTTTGCCTTCGGAGGTGGGATTACCCGTATCGAGGGTACTTTCGCCGGCTTTAATGTCATCGAGATCCACCAGGCCGAAGCACGCGTGGCGAACAGTATTTTTGAATTCAATGGTGGGGGTGTTGGAGGACAGGCCCCTGATCATCGTTTCGGGCGAGGATTCAATCGTCCCGCATTGATGTTTGTTCGAGGTGCCCAGCCGATCATCGTGGACAATATCTTCCGCGAGAACCAGGATGCAGATGATACCACGAGCCTGGCGGCGATCGACATCAATGCCAACTCGCTGAACCATGAGCTCAAGCATGACTATGGACGGTCTACCGGTGCGGCGGATGCCCTGCCTGGATACCGTCAGAATCATGGGCCGCTGGTGGTTGGTAACCGGCTGGGGAACAACGAGATCAACGGCATGGTGATCCGGGGCGAAACCCTGACCACCCAGAGTGTCTGGGATGATGCGGATATCGTGCACGTGGTGCTGGACCAGATAACGGTCCCCGACCTGCATACTTACGGTGGTCTGCGGCTGGCGAGTAATCCCACGCAGAGCCTGGTTGTCAAGCTGCAGGGAACCAATGCCGGCTTCGTGGCCGAGGGACGCCCGCTGGAAACCGATGACCGGGTTGGTGGCGTGATCCAGATTGTTGGTCAACCCAAGTCGCCGGTGGTGCTGACATCGCTCAGGAATGATGACTATGGTGCCGGGGTGGATCAGAACGGGGATCCGCAGGTGGACACCAATAATGATGGTGAAGTCACCGGTGATGTGACCCGGTCGACCATCAACATGAACTACGACAGCGGTACCGTCAGTCCCGAGGCAATCATCGAGATCGACAAGGCGGCAGCCTTCTGGCAGAGCACGCTCAAGGATCCCGTCACGGTTGGATTCGACGTGGTCTTCGCAGCCCTGGGAGGGAATGTCATTGGCACGGCCCAGCCGCAGACCCACTCGGCGACTTTCAACGAGGTCCGGCAGCGAATGATCGCGGATGCCGGGGCCCACGAGCAGATTGTCACGCAGCTTCCGACCCGGAACCAGCTTGATGTAAGTACGGCGGGTGCTGCCAACACGATCACCATGACCCAGGCCAACGCCCTGGCCCTGGAGTATGTCCAGGGAGATTTCGCTACCCAGGCGACATCCCAGTTCGGGACCGGTTCGATCCACGGGGACCTCACGTTCCGTAATGGCCTGGACCTGAATCCGGATCAGCTCTACCTGGTGGCCCTGCACGAGATCGGTCATGCGCTGGGATTCATCAGCGCCGTGGGACAGGGCACTCCAAGTCTTACCACGCTGGATCTTTTCCGCATGGCACCGGGCGAGGGGTTCAATGATTTCACCAACGCCCAGCGAGTGATGACGGTCGGTGTGGAGCAGGTCTTTTACGATGGTGGAATCTATGATCCGACAGGGATCAATATTGCCGGTCTGACGGTCGGTGACATACCGCTCTCCAATGGCCAGAATTTCCAGCCCTCGCACTGGAAAGATGATGACCTGATTGGTGGCAGGAACCTGGGGATCATGGATCCCAGTTACGAGCCGGATGCCCAGGTTTCCAGTAATGACAAGCGGGCCATGGACCTGATGGGATGGGACCTGAGCTACGGTGGCCCTCCGAGCGAGGGTGACTGGAACACGGTCCTGCTGGACAAGTACAGCCACGACCGGAACGTGGAAATCGTGATCGAATCAGAGGCCTTCAACGCGGACTCGCCAGGGGTCAACGCGACGGCCCAGGACGCTCATTTCCTGGGCTCGCTGGCACCGAACGAAAAGAGTGGTGACGAGAACCTGCGGCTGGGTTTTGAAGTACACGGATTTCTCTCCAACGCGACGGACCGGGATGTCTATAGTTTTGATGCCGAGGCGGGTACGGAAGTCTGGGTTGACTTTGACCGGACCACCTACGCCATGGACCCGATCGTCGAGTTGCTCAACTCCAATGACCTGGTGCTGGCTGCTTCTTACAACTCGCTGACCGAGGAAGCTGGAACGAGTGCCCTGTTTGAACATGCAAGCGCACCCGGGACCGCGTTCCTGACCCAGAAAGTCCCTCCCCTCGAGGGGACCGATTTCTGGGCCACGAACCCTCGAGATGCCGGCTTCCGAATGGTTTTACCAGGCCCGGTCGGGATCCGCTCGACCTACCACCTGCGCGTCCGTAGTAACACGGAACCGGGCAATATCCAGGACGAAAATGGAGGCCTGACATCCGGATCCTACCAGATGCAACTTCGCCTGCGAGAGGTTGACGAGCTTCCCGGTTCAACGATTCGCTATGCCGATATTTCCTACGCCTCGACAGGCATTTCTGTCTACGGTCTTCCGGTGCATTCGCCCCTGGCCGGTGAGACTGCCGAGGATGAATCGCGAAATAACGATACACACGCCCAGGCTCAGCCGGTTGGCAACTTGATGGCAGTGGACCGCAGTGCCATTAGCGTGGCGGGCAACTTGCGGACGACCAACGTGGTGCCGGATGTTGACTGGTACAGCTTTGAGGTGCAGATGCAGGCGATCCAGGATACCGATGCCTTTGTCTCCTGGCCGGTCACCTTTGACCTGGACTATGCCGATGGCCTTGGCCGACCCAATACCGAGCTCTCGGTTTTTAACGAGGCTGGTGAACTGATGTTCTTCAGCCGGGATTCCAATATTGCGGAAGACCAGCCCGATCCCACGGTTGCCAACCAGACCGACGATCTCACCCGCGGTACCGTTGGAGTGGGTGACACTTACATCGGGCCGGTGAGCCTTGGTCCGGGCACGTATTACGTTGCCGTTTCCGGGGAAATGGACTGTCCAGAGTTCTGTGGTATCCCGTCTCAAATTATCAACAACCCGGCACTGCGTTTGGCCCCCACCGATACGGTGGTTCAGGACGCGGTTACTGGCGTCGGGGACCTGCTGGATGGCGAGAGCCTCATTCCCTGGCACCTGGGGGATGTGGGTTTGTTTGTTGCCCGCGAGAAACGTTCGACATTCCGTTTTAATGACCCCACCGTTGGACAGGCGACCGAAGTCCGGTTGGTCGATCCCTTTACCGGGTACGAGGAAATCGACGTCCATTCGCTTGATGACCAGGGGAATCCGGTTGCCGGGAGTGTCGGCGCCTTCTTGAATTTCGACCTTGGCGATGTCGCCATGCGGAGTGATGGTGTGCTGTTTGGTCTCTCCTCCAATGAGGATGTCGACCACGTTCCCTGTGACAAGCGCGACGTGGACGCCGGCCATTTCATCGAGATCCTGGATCACGAGACAAGCCGGATGGACGGATCGGTCCTGGATGTTGGTGCGACCGGCATTACCACATTCAAGCAGAATGCTGCCGGGGATGGAGCCGATCGGGCCCACCAATGCAC
>JAPYUD010000004.1:0-24988 GCA_029936215.1 Pirellulaceae bacterium
CGTGCCGGCACCCCCGAGCGAGTGGCTGCCTGCAGCTGTTCCAGCCTCACGACTGCCACGTTACTGGCGGAGTCCTGTCCCACGTCAAACAGGACCAGCGTTGCCTGTTCGGCCAGCCGCTCGATGACCAGTCGGCAGGGTGCAGTCCCCACCGGCTGCCAGCTATCCTGTTCCAGGTCACTAAAAATGCCCACCTGGACCTGGGAAAATTCCGGGTGTTCCTGCCCGGTCCGGGCAATCAGCTGCTCTACTTCCACAAGCGTACTGGTGATCTGCGCCGCAGTATGAGTTGGCCTGAGCACCTCGATCTCACCCCGCACATCGGCACGATCGAAAGCGGGCTGGCCGATAATCACCTCTGGAGGTTTCCCCATCATGACCACCGTGAAACCATCTCCCTGGTGGGCAGTGTCAATCCACTGCTGGGCCTGCTCAATCGCTGCCTGGAATCGAGTCTGGCCATCCGTGCTGGCCAACATCGAATAGGAACCATCGATTACCAGTACAAAATGAGTCGGCTGGTTCCCTTGCCGACTCGGACCCAGTCCCGCCAGGGGCGAGATGACCGGGTCCGCCAGGGCCACGGCCAACAGGAGCAGGATCAGGCTGCGGATGGCAAGCAAGAGCCACCGTTCCAGTCGCAGGCGTCGCGAATGCCGACGGATGGCAGCCGCCAGGTACTGCATCGCTGCCCAGGGAACAACCTCGAATCGATGACGATTCCAGAAGTGGATGATCACTGGCAGGAGTGCTGCCAGGGCACACCACAACATGGCTCCCTGTCCCAGGGAGATAACGGCCAGCAAGGAAGGAGGGTCAGGTTGCATGGTTCTTGTCACCTACGGCATTCACTGGTTCACCGATCGCGCACCCCCTTCGAGCCTGCAACCGGACACGTTTACCCCATGGTGGCCCGGTTCTCCCGTGCTTCCAGGAACTCCCGCATGGCCACGTCAAACGGCGTATCAGTCCGCACCGAGACCAACTCCATGCCAAGCTTACGGACCTCCTGCTTCACCTTGTTACGAGACTCTTCCATTTCCTTCAGGTAGCCAGTACGTATTGCCGCAGGATCCGCCAGCAGGTTCCCTAGTTGCTCAAACCCCTGGAAACTGGAAAAACGCTGAAAGGGGAAATCCAGCTCGGCCGGATCAAGCACTTCCAGCACAACCACGTCATGACGGCGATGGCCAAAATGTCGAAGTCCCGCGATCAGTTCATCCACCTCGGTAAAGAGATCACTGAGAATGATCACGATTCCTCGCTTGCGATAGCGTTCGGCAAGTTCATGGAGGGTCGATCCTATCCGTGTCGCCCCGGCAGGGCTGGCACCCTCGAGCATCCGCAGCACGTTATCCCATTGTGACGGGTGACTGGCTGGCCGCAGCCGATCGTGCACCTGCTCACCGATCGTGGCCAGGGCAACGGCATCCTGTTGCTGGAGGACCAGCCAGCTGAAAGCGGCAACCAGGCAACGGGCATACTCCAGCTTGCTCATCGCCGAGCCCGGTCCCTGGTATGCCATGCTCTCGCTCACATCCAGGACCAGGTAACAGATCAGGTTGGTCTCATCCTCGTATTGCTTGACATAGAACTTGTCGGTGCGTCCAAAGACCTTCCAGTCGACATGCCGGACATCGTCACCAGGAGCGTACTCACGATGTTCCGCGAACTCGATAGAGAATCCGCGCAGTGGACTGCGATGCAGTCCCACCATGTACCCCTCGACGATCTGCCGGGCCCGCAGTCGCAGCCCCTTAAGGCTGGCCAGTGCCCGCGGATCCAAAGACGTTGGGGAGTCTTCCATCTGATTGCTCCGACGATTCACGATTCCGCACGTGTTCAAGCAGGTGATCAATCACATCGTTCGCCACCAGCCCGGCAGCTTCCGCCTGGAAATTTAGACGCAAACGATGCCGCAATACCGGGTGCGCTACCGCGTCGATGTCCTCGTACTCAACGGTATAACGTCCATCGAGCAGTGCATGCGCCTTGGCTCCCAGTACCAGGTACTGACCCGCCCGGGGGCCTGCTCCCCAGCTGACATATTCCCGCACCATATCCGTCGCCTCTTCACGGTCAGGCCTGCTGGTCCGGACCAGGCCAAGTCCGTAACTGGCAACGTGGTCCGCGATCGGAAGCTGCCTGACAAGCTCTCCAATCTCACCGATACGTTCCGCATCCATTACCGGCCGGATCTCGACCAGCTTGTCATCCGTCGTCTGCTTGATGATCGCCAGTTCCTCGTTGCGGTCCGGGTAATCGACCTGGACATGGAACATGAAGCGGTCGAGCTGGGCCTCGGGCAGCGGATAGGTGCCTTCCTGCTCGATCGGGTTCTGGGTCGCCAGTACAAAAAAGGGATCCGGCAACGGGTGACTCTCGCCCCCCGCTGTTACCGAGGCTTCCTGCATCGCTTCAAGCAGCGCGGCCTGCGTCTTGGGAGGCGTCCGGTTGATCTCATCGGCCAGCAGGATATTGGTAAATACCGGGCCTGGACGAAAATGGAAAAGCCGTTCCCCGCTCTCCGGATCGGGTTGGATCATTTCGGTACCGGTAATATCCGACGGCATCAGGTCCGGGGTGAACTGGATGCGACGAAATTCCAGTTCCAGGGCCTGGGCAAGCGTGCGGATCATCAGTGTCTTGGCCAGGCCGGGAACACCCACCAGCAGACAATGGCCACGGGCGAACAGGGCCAGCAACAACTGCCGGAGCACCTCCTGCTGGCCGATGATCTGCCGTGAAAGCTGCTCCAGGAGCTGCTCACAGGACTCGATCACTGCTGCCACCTGCGGTGCCGGTGTCTGTGGATTGGTCTCGTGATTCATGATCGTACTACCGGTCGTTCTGGAATGCGTAAAGCCTGTCGTGTGCAACAATAAACAACCTGTTTCCCAGCGGGACAAGATTGCCACCGGTCGCCGAACGTACGGCCAGGTCAATCTCCTGTTTTCGCTGCCAGCCTACTTGTTCCGGGCCGTTCTCGAACACCATGATCTTGTCCTCGAGCGGCCAGTAGACCCTGCCCGCCGCAATCAGCCCCCGTCCCCAGCCCGCGGGGTCTGGCCGGGGCTGATCGAGCGCCCGGCTTCCCAGACGCGGGAACTGCTCACGCAACTCTCCATTGTACACATCAAACCAGTAGAGGCGATCACCGCTGGCGACCAGCCGGTCATGGACCACTCCCAGCAGGTATTTCGCGTCCCCGGCAATGCCTGGGGCGGTCTGCCAAATCAACCGGCCACTGGACAGATCCAGGGCAAACAACCGATCGCTGTCGGGGGGAGCACAGAAGAGGGTCGAACCATCCACCAGCGGGGGCACAAGGTCGCGGAACACATGCTGGCCCGTTTGACGAGCATTGCCCGCCTCCAGCACCGTGCGTGGATAGCTCACGATCCAGTTCAGGTGACCGTCCTGGCAGGCAAGGGAAGCCACAACACCGGACCCGGGATTGCAGAACAGGGTTCCCTCGTGCAGCGTCAGCAGGTAATGCGTCTGTTCCTGCCAGTTCCCGCGGGATGGCATGCCAGCGGCACAGACTCTCTGCTGCCAGCGCTGGCGACCCGACTCGATCGAGTAAGCGGCGACATGAAACTGGCTGCGAACTTCATCGTGATAACGCAGCAACAGGTAGACCGAATCCCCGTCGCTAACCGGCGTCCCTTCAAAGGCCCAGCGTTCACCCGGGGTCCGCAGGGGAAAACCGTCAAGTAGCTTTCCCTCCGATTCCAGGTCCAGCCCCACCACCAACCCGTGAGCAGCTGTCAGCACGTCTTCATCCCGGGCATGAGCTGTCACGTTCGCACCCATACGGGCAAACAACCTGCCTCCTTCAATCGTGATCGTTTGCCGCGGAACACCAACGACGTTCCCGGGTGCCAGATCCATCGAGTTGACTGGAACCGTGTAGACAATCCCCTGCTCGCTACCCCAGGCAGGTTTTCCGTCCACGACCTGGTAGGCCAGCAGCTGGTTTCCGTTATGAAGAAAAATGTGGTCCTCCCAGGCAACCGGGTGGCAGGAGAGCAAGGCATCGACCCGCTCAGCAACCCGGTACTGGCCTCGGCCCAGCAGGTCCCGGGAAGCAGACTGTGGCACCAGGGGGAGGCTCCAGGCCGACTCCATACGAAGATCAAGCGGGAACGAAACACCAGGTTGCCGGGAGGGGTTACCGGCATAGGTTGTCCATTCCCTGTCAGGAAGCTCTCTCCAGTCGCTGCTGCTGGCAAGGATGCTGGCTAACAGGTCGACGTGGCGGCCAGTTTGACCTGCAATCGTCCCCTCCGATTCCGGGGACAAGTGTCCAAGCAGTCCTAATTCCCATCGCGTTCTCTCGATATCTCCATCCAGCAGCGATGCGAGGACCAGACGCGAGAGAACCTCCGATGGGGCAATATCACTCCCGGGAAAATGATAGGCCGCTCCCTCAGGCACCATGGCCGAGAGCTCTTCAAAACTCACCGGATCCACCGGATCCACCCTACCAAGGGCATGCCAGAGCGAAATACCGGTCGGGCCAGTCGCCAGGGGACCAGCAGGAGAATGAAGGAATGCATGTATCATCTGCCAGGCGTGCCGGGCTCCTGCATGATCTCCCTCTTCAAGACGCATGTCACCAAGTAGCAGCATCGCCTGGTCCCCATAACTGCTATTTGGAAGCTGCCGAACGATCCGTTCCAGCAGCAGCTTGTCACGATTCTGGCCTGCCTCGCTGAACCAGCGCTCGGCAAGCGGATCCACCTGCTCCCGGTAAATATCGAGTGCCCGCGGCAGGCGGCGAGAGAGAGAGGCAATCCACAACTGGCACTCGCTCGCCACAGGATGGTAACGAGAAAAACCAGACCTGGACGCACTGGCATCCTCTATCAACTGCCTGGGAAATCGTGCCAGGATCCTCTGGATAATGGCGATCGCTTCCTCGGCCTGGCCATCCTGGACAAATTCATCCGCCTGCTTGATAAGGGCCTCGACAGATCCCGGCACCAGGCTCAGCCTGGGTGGAGGGAGTTGAAGAATCTCCTGCCCCGTGAGTCCCGGTGAAGTTACCACTGCCAGGGCAGCCAGCAGCATGCTGGCAATTGGCCGTGGCCAGGCCAGACGCCTGGGGAGTGAAAATTGAGGGCAACAATGTATCAACAGATTTTGTCCTCTTCTGCAGAAATGCTGACCTAGCTTGAGTAACCCTCGATAATCCGACCGACAAAGAAGGCAGCGGCGCCAAAACCGAGCATCAAGACCATCTGGCTCACTCCGAATGGGCGTAACGGATCGGAACCTCCCAGCAAGTCGAGTATCATCGACAGCGGAAGCAATGCCAGTCCGAGTATCTGTAGAAACTTGCCAAACGAACGCATGGGGCGCACGACTCCCGGTTTTCTGGAACCACGGCAGTTGGTTACTTCGCCAACATCGGTATTATAGAACACGCATCACGCTGGCGTTGGCCGGGTAACTGGCAGGCAAGGATTATTCCCCAGGCATTGGCTCATAGACGATGACATTCTGGACATTATTCTCCCGAGCAATCCGCCTCCGTTGTCCCTTCTGTGGCGTTGGAAAGCCCTTTACTGGCCTGTTAAGAATGCACCGCCACTGTGGTCATTGCGAGCTGGAATTTGAACGCGAAGAAGGGTATTTCCTGGGTTCGATTTACTTCAACTATGGTCTCACGGCACTGCTGGTGACTGCCGTCTACCTGCCACTGCGATGGTTTGAACTGGTTTCTCGCCTGCCACTGATGATCGTTACCTTTTCTTTCGCCCTGCTCTTTCCGATCTGGTTCTTCCGTTATGCGCGATGCCTCTGGATGGCAATGGACCATTTTTTTGATCCACGGACACCTGTGAAATGACGTGGCAGGGCAGCACAGGGAAACCGGTCCTGGAAATCCAGCAGTTCAGGGAGCGTGAGCCAGTTGCTCAAGCTGCTTTCGCCGTTCCGGATCCAGCGGCTTGTTCAGCACGGAGAATTGCTGACGCGTCCCGGCCGGATCGAGCCGGCGGGCACGGCGAACCAGGAGATAGAAGTACGTCCCCAGCCCAAGCAGGATCGCGGGCGGAACCGAGAGCATGAAGATAATGCTCCAGAAATACCCCTGGACAAGGTTCGCATGATTCCCCCCGTCCCCGGCAATCGCCTCCTTGCAGGTCGGGCAGGCAGTTGCCTCGGCGGCAAGAGCCAGGCAGGCAACCATTGCCAGGGAAGCAACCGTGACTAGACGCCAGCGTCGCTGTTGAGCCCTGCTTGTTACCAATTTCATCACCCGCTTCAACTCCCAGGTAATCGTGCTACCCGCCACCGTAGAGAATGTACAACAGGAAATATACCAAAACACCTGTGATCGAGACATACAACCAGATCGGAAATGTCCATCGAGCCCAGCGACGATGGCTTTCGCGATGACCCCGGAGTCCCTTGATGATCGTGACACTGGCCAGCAGTGGCACGATAGCGGCCAGCACGATGTGAGTCAGGAGGATGAAATAGTAGGCATAACGAACTGCAACCTGTGCCTGCTGGGGGAACTTCCGGCTTCCTCCAATCACTGCCAGGTGATAGTAGAGGTAGCTGGCAAGAAAGAGGACAGAGACGCCGAAGCAGGCGAGCATGGCACACTTGTGTGCACGCTCTCGTCCTCGCTTGATCAACAGGTAGCCGGTGACCAGCAGCAGAGCGGCCGTCGCATTAAGAGCGGCATTCAGGTGCGGAAAAATAGACGGTTCCACGATTGTTTCCCTGGTTCACCCCGCCACTGCACCGCCCTGGCTACGATTCGATAACTCCACTTTCCTGCATCTGCCGGATCGTCTCCTCGCGCTGCTGTCGCTTCTGCACCTGCTCGTCGGGCTCGGACTCTTCTGCAAGCAGGCTGGTCATCAATGTCTCCATCTCCACCAGCTGACCTGCTTCGTGCCAGTCAAAGCTGCCGCGCGAGTTCCCCCACTTGTCAACAACCACCAGTCGATCGGCGTGTGTCTGTTTCATGACCGGCAACTGGAATCGCTCGGCGCCAATCCGGCGGATGTAATCGAGATGGCCTGTCAGGAACAGCCAGTGCTCACTGTCGGTAGTGAAATCCACCGCGTACTCGCGCAGCCGCGACGGCGTATCCCGTTCGGGATCACAACTGATACAGACAAAGGTAATGCCCTTCTCGGCCCAGCTGGCATGAAGCTGCTTGACACCCAGGTTCTGCTGGCGGCAGGAGGAGGGGCAGGAGGCGAAGAAGAAACTCGAAACCCAGACGGCCCCTTCAAGCTCGGTCGACCGGAACATCCGGCCACTCCGTTCGGTCAGCTCAAAATCCCAGACCAGGATCTGGTCCTTGCCGTCATACCGCGAGTAGTTGCGGTCCACCTCCGAGGCAAAACCCGGCTCCTCCTCGCTGCCACGCTGGTAGGCCAGCCGAAAGGCAAAGAAGCCCGAGAGCATCAGCAGCAGGGCAATCCAGAAAATAATAGGCTTGTTCATGATCACACTCCAGGTCATCCCCGGCCACGAGTTCCAGGAAACTGGCTACTCGTGCGATGTGTCGCTGTTGCTCTTTGAGGCACCATGGGCAGGTGCCGCCTGCTGCACCTGGTCACTATCGGTAGCGGCCCGGTTCCAACGTTCCGAACTGTACTTGCCGGTACGACAGCCGACATCTGGTATCAGCATGATCACCAGGAAGACTGCCATGATACTGGTGGGAACGGTCAGCACCCATTTCCAGTTCGCTTCCCACCAGAGATGCATGAAACAACAGATCACCAGTCCTGCCTTGGCACAGGAGACCGCCATCATCGCCACCCATGTAACCTGCTTGGAAAAGCCCATCGAGAGGCCGTAGTTGCCGATCACGAACGAGGCCCCGGTCAGCACCGTGAGCGCAAGAAAGACGGTAATAAAGACCTGCTTGCCAACATGCGGATGGTCGTCATGGTCATCCGCATGGTCAGGATCGTGTTCGGCATGTTCTGTCATGGTTTCTCGCCTGTCTGAATCAACCCTAGAACAAGTAAAGCAGCGGGAAAAGGAAAATCCATACCAGGTCAACAAAGTGCCAGTAAAGCCCGACGTTTTCAATCAATCCGGCACTCTTGGCATCCAGCCGGATGGTCAGCAGCAGCACGAAGGCGATCAAGCCGACCAGCACATGCACGGCATGAAATCCGGTCAGGAGGAAATAGGTGCTGGCCCACATGTTGCCATTGGGAATGTACATCGGCAGATGAAGCTGGTGCTGATCATTCCAACCCTGGCCATGGCCTACGTCCTCCGCACCCTCCGCATGGCCATGCTCACCCCAGAAGACCGTTTTCCGGGCCTTGATCGAGGCGATCCGTTCTCGTGCTGCCGTAACCTGGTCGGTCAGCAGTTTCTGCTGCTCGGCAGACTCGGGCAGATCCGTGTTTTTCAGTGCATCAAGCTGCTGCTCGGCCTCGCGTTGTTGCTGATCCAGAGTTCCTTCTTCCCTGTGCTGGTAATCCACGACGCGGCTATCAAAGCGTGACAGCGGATAAACCTTGTACGCCAACGCAACGATGGCATCCTCCTGCTTCCGGGCATCCACGTCCCGGGCAATCAACCCCTCGGTATACTTGGGGCCGGCCAGGTAAAGGTCGTTGTATTTCTCATACTCCACCTTGGCCTGGTCATATTCCTTTCCCTCATCCTCATTCAGTTCTTCTCGCTTTCTCCCCTGGAGAAGATCGGTCATCGCCTCGTTGTATTCACGCCGCTTGTCGTTGAGCGCATCACGCACCGCCGCCACGTAGTAGACATCGGCACGCTCGTAAATCAGGCTGCGTGGCTTTTGCGGGTAAATCCCGTGGTTGAATTTGGAGTTGTATTCCATCCCCTTGACGCCCAGGAACACGCAGCCAAGGACCAGCGTGGCAGCCATCCAGGACCAGGCCTTTTTTGCCTTGTCTGCCTTGGCCTCTTCCAGCGCCAGTACGATCGAGACGCTCGAGCAGATCAGCACGAAAGTATTGAATGCTCCCCAGAACTCGACCACATGCACGTCGTGCGGGGCCGGCCAGATGCCGGCAACACCGAAACGGAGAACGATGTAAGTACCGATCAACGCTGCAAAGAACATGATCTCGGTGGAGAGAAAGAGCCAGAGGCAGACCTTGCCGTTATTGATCGGCAGGGCCTCCTGGTAAACCAGCTCAACGTGACCATGCCCATGACCGGCCGAGTCATGATCATCGTGGAGATCGTTGTTGTCGTGTTCGGACATCATCTGTCAATCAAAAGACAAGGGGAATCATAATCATCGCGACAAGCAGTAACGGAAGATAAACCAGCGAGGCCCAGAGCAACCGGCGTGCTTCCCGGTCATTCACGGAGAGGAAAAATCGAACCGACAGGATCAGCTGGCCAACCCCCAGCGTGAAAGCCACCAGCAGGTAGAGACTTCCTGCGCTGGCCGACCAGTAAAGTCCTGGAATAAAACTCACCGGAAGCAAGGCCAGGGCTGCCAGCACGGCAATCACGCCTGCACGACGACCACTCGGATCCACCACCGTCCACATCTTCATGCCCGCCTGCTTGTACTGCTCACGGTAAAGCCAGGCAATGGCCATGAAATGTGGAAATTGCCAGAGGAAAACAATCATGAACAGGGCCAGCCAGCGCACATCCAGTTGAGGATTCCAGCTCGCCCCTGTTGCGGCCCAGGCCATCAAGACCGGGAATGCCCCGGCAACAGCCCCGACCAGCGTGTTATACGGCGAGCGGGTCTTGAGCGGGGTATAGGCAACCACGTACAGCAGCCAGCAGGCAATACCCAGCACGGCGGTCAGTCCATTTACTTCCAGTGTGAGCCAGCTGGTTCCCGCGACCCCGGTCACAAGTGAGAAAAGAAAAGCGGCCCGTGGTGAAATGCGCCCGGCCGCCAGGGGACGTGATGCGGTACGAGGCATCCGCCCATCCAGGTGACGCTCTCTCAGCTGGTTGGCACTGCTGGCACTTGCCGAAACCAGCAGTGTCCCTGCCAGCAGGTGACAGAGCAGCCATGGTGAGAGCTGGCCCCAGGCCGCCACCTCGGCAACCACGGCAACCACGACCAGGACCAGCATGCCGATACGGAGCTTGGTCAGGGCCATGTAATCGGCCACGCAGGAGATCCACCTGGCCGCTCGATCCGGATAGGCAAGTGTACTGGTGCTCATCCCAATCCCCCTCCCCAGCTGGCATCAGCCAGCATGAAGGAAAAAGCAGGTACGGCAGCCGGGACGGCGAGTCGATGACGAAGCCGCATGCTACGGACTGAGAGCAGCACCGCCAGGGCAAGGATCAGCGAGCCGGTGGCAACGTGGGCGGTGACAATAATCGAAGGCCAGAGTGCCTGGGCAGTGATCAGGTAACTGGCAAACAACTCGTTGTCGGCGAGAAAGGCTGGCCAGCCATAACGGGTCACCCAGCTAGCTCCTCCCAGCAACAACTGGAAAAAGAGGCAGGCAAGTACCAGGTAGGCAGGACGACAGAGGGAGGCGGGAAGAGATCCACGTTGTCGCCAGATACCGGCTACCAGGATCCCCATGTGAATGGTGACTGCCGCTGCCATCACAAGATGGAACTGAAGGAAAACCCCAAACGTGGCAGGGCCAATGGTTACCGGTGCGTGTCGCACCAATGCCCCCAGGATTAACTGCAGGTAAACCAGGCCACAGGCCATCAACGACCACTGGGCAACCCGGGAGACACGTGCCACAGAGAGCTTCTCGGCGGGGATCTTCCCCTCGGGATTATTCCAGGACCGGGAGAGGGTACAGGCAATCGCCACCGCCAGACCAAAAAACGCAGGGCCGGTGCAGGCGTGCACCAGGGCCAGTGTTCGCTCGTCCAGCAGCACGCGTGCACCACCGAGCACTCCCTGGGCAATCACGGCTGCCAGGGCACACAGCGACAGCACCCTCAGCCAGCGTCTCTGCCCGGTTCGATAGATCGATATCACCAGGCCGATGGTGACCAGCCCAATCAGGACCGCCAGCAGGCGGTGCCCGTGCTCAACGAACAGGTCAAAAGGACCGGAGAACCAGGTCGTCCAGGGATAGAGCAACAGGTTGTAACCGTAGGTCGAGGGCCAGTCCGGTACCGCCATGCCGGCCTTGTAGGTCGTCACCAGGCCACCGACCCAGATCAGCGGAAAGGTCGCGCAGACCAGCAGCACGGCCCAGCGACGGGGCCAGCGGCTCTCGATTTGTGGTGACAGGTTATTCATGGTTTATCATGCCGATCTGGCGCTACCGGGACTTACTCCTCCGGCCCTGCCACGGCATCCGGCGCATCCTCCGGTGGCGGCTTGATCTGCGGGTAATAATCCTCGTCGACTTCCGGTGAGCCATACTCGTAGGGTCCCCGGTAGACGATCGGCTGGAAATCAAAGTTGCCATGGCCAGGCGGGCTGGGGGCCATCCATTCCAGGCCGTTGGCACGCCAGGGATTCCTGCCAACCTTTGGGCCCCGGAAAATACTGCCAATGAAATTGATGGCAAAGATCACCTGTGTGGCAACCATCCCGATCGCACAGATCGTGATGAACTGGTTCATCGGCTGCAGGTGAGCAAAGGTCTTGTAGTGGTAGGGATCGGCAAGCCGGCGGGGAAAACCGACGGTACCGATCACGTGCATCAGGTAGAAGGTGCCGTTAAGGAAAATGAAAGTCAGGAAGAAGTGAACCTTGCCCCAGCGCTCATTCATCATTCGCCCGAACATCTTCGGGAACCAGAAGTAGATTGCTCCAAAGACCGCCATCGCGGTGCCGGAAAACAACACGTAGTGGAAATGGGCGACGATAAAGTACGTGTCGTGGATGAAGATATCGACCGGCGTGGCCGCCATGAAAATACCCGAGAGGCCACCAATGATGAACATCGAGACAAACGAGACAGCGAACAGCATCGGCGTGGTGAACTGGACTTTCCCACCCCAGATCGTCCCCATCCAGTTAAAGGTCTTCACCGCACTTGGTAGCGCGATCATCATCGTGGAGGTCATGAAGACCATGCCCAGCCCCGGGTTCATGCCGGAAACAAACATGTGGTGTCCCCAGACGATAAATCCCAGCCCGGCAATTCCGGAAATGGAAAAGACCATCGGCTTGTAGCCAAAAAGTGGTTTCCGGGAAAAGCAGCTGATGATGTCCGAGACCATGCCCATCGCCGGCAGGATCATGATGTAGACCGCCGGATGCGAGTAAAACCAGAACAGGTGTTGCCATAACAGAGGCTGGCCACCCCCGCTTAATGCTTCCCCGTTGTTGACCATCAACCCCTCGGGAACAAAGAAACCTGTCGCCAGCAAACGATCCATCAGCTGCATGAAACCACCGGCGGTCAGTACCGGCAGGGCAAAAGCCTGCAGGACGGCAGTGATGAACATCGCCCAGATCGTCATCGGCAGCCGGAACATGGTCATCCCCGGCGCCCGCATCTGGATGATCGTGGTGAGGTAGTTCACCGATCCAAGCATGGAGGCAATTCCCACGCAGGTGACCCCCATCAGCCAGAGCGTTTGCGCGGATTCACTTCCCGGCGCAGCAGTCACCACAGAAGAGAGGGGTGGATAGGAGGTCCACCCTGCCCCGGCCCCATAGGGAGCCTGGAAAAAACTGGCCCCAATCAGGATAAAGGCGGGCCACATGAACCAGTAGCTGAGCATGTTGAGCGTCGGGAAGGCCATATCCTCGGCACCGATCATCAGCGGGATCAGGAAGTTCCCAAAAGCACCGGCAAGGATCGGGATAATGACAAAGAAGATCATCACCGTGGCATGCATGGTAAAGAGCGTCGTGTAGAACTCCGGCGAAATCTGTCCCCCCTCGGCAGAGAACAGCATGTTGCCCAGCACCGGCATGTTCTGCCAGGGCCAGGCCAGCTGCCAGCGAATACCGAGCGCCAGCAGTCCCCCGACCAGGAACCAGAGCAGGGTCGAGAAGAGAAACTGCAAGCCGATGACCTTGTGATCACGGGAAAACACGTACGTTCCAATGAAGCCGCCAAGCGTCAGCTTGTGCGCACCATGATCGGCATGCTCATCGGCCTGTTCGGCTGCCGCTTCGTCGCTCATTCGTCCTCTCCATCAGCAGCCGGTTCGGGCTGCGTTCGCTCCTGCTCGGCCGCCATCTCTGACAGCCAGGCATCAAAATCCTCTCGTGACTCAACGACCAGACGGCCCCGCATCTTGTAATGTCCCCAGCCACACAGCTCGGCACAGACAAGATCATAAATTCCACCCTGGTTTGCGTGGAACCAGGTAAACTGCCTCATCCCCGGCACCAGGTCCTGCTTGATCCGCAGGTTTGGCAAAAAGAAGCTGTGCAGCACATCCTCACTCTGGATCTGCAGCACCACGTCCTCGTCCACAGGCACATGCAGTTCATTGACGACATGGATGTCATCCGGTGTGCCAATCTGCTCGTCCGGACCGGCGTAGCGGATTCGCCATTCAAACTGGCGAGCGGTGACCTGAGCCAGGGCGGGTTTGAGACTGCCATCCTCCAGCAACGGCCGCCGCATCTTGTGTTCTGCCCAGGCGTCCATCTGGTAAATCGCAATAAAGAGCAGCGTGATGGCCGGCAGAATCGACCAGATGATCTCCAGCGTGTGGCTGCCATGGACGTACTTGACCGGCTCACTGTTACGGCCTGCGTCGTACTTCCAGAGAAAGCGAAACAGGACCACCCCGGTGACGATCAAGATCACCCCGGTGAGGTAAAGGATGAACATGAAGAGATCATCAATCACGTAACCCTGTTCATTGATATTCAAGGGAAGCCAGTGATCCAGGAATGGCTTGCTGTCGGGCGATGCGGCAAAGACAAATACCAGCACCCCGAGCACGGGAACCATCAGGAACAACAGACTCCAAAAGCGTCCCACTTGTTTCTCTCCCTCTCTCGCCACGTGCATCCGCGGCAGCTAGTTTGGTCGTTCCCTGTCAAGGTTCCGGACACCGGCCGGACGGCTGGCATGTTCAAACGGTAACGAGCGAACATAAAAAACCAGCGACCAGATCTCCTCGGCGGTCAATGTCTGCTCCTGGTTCGGCATCGGGGTTCCGTTGATCCCCTGGCTGATGCGGTGATAAAGATCGATGGGTCGTCGGCCGCCCCGGTAAACACCCTGGCGCAGGTTCCGCGGACGGATCGGCCGGGGCAGCAGCGCCCCGTACTTCTGGAACGTCGTCCGGTAGGGCTCCAGCCGATCCTCCTCTGTACGCCCCTTGGCATCCACCATCTGCTCGGTCCACTTGTCGTAGTTCGATACGTTTCCATCCCCCAGTGCCGTTTCCCCATGGCAGGAGATACAACCCGCCTTGCCCCGGAAAAGGGCCAGCCCGCGGTCATGAACCTCGACCGCCTCGGCAGAGCTGTAATCGAGCTGCTCGTTATTGAGCGTCTGCCACCAGGCGGGTGGAGCCGGGATCACGGCCGGTTCACTGATCGACCAGCTCATGAACACGTTCTGGATGGACTCCTTGACCAGCGCCGTCGACTCGCCATATCCTTCCGAATCTGTTGACTTCTGCCGTGGATCCAGCAACAGGGCACCCTCTTCAAGGCCGGAAAGAAGACTGATCAGTTCCCGTTCGACCTCGCCTCGCAGGCTGAGGTAAATCACATAATCGACCAGTGCCGAAAGCTCGTCCTCCGGCAGGACCAGGAAACTGGGCATCGCCGTGCCGGGGATCCCCTCGCGAAGCGTCCGAAGCAGATCCGCCTTGCTCGGCTTCTGGGTCGACTTGGTCAACTTGAACTTGTACATCCCGGGCCGATAATCCCGCGGGTAGGGGTTAAGGAAGCCGGCGGTGGGTCCCATCCCGTCACCGGTCACACCATGGCAGTGGGCACAGTGCTGGCGGTAAAGGCCCCGCGGTTCCCGGGTCACCTTGTCATGTCCCACCGGGCCTGCTGCCAAACGCAAGCCATAGAGATTGACCAGGTCCTCTGGGTTGGCATCCTCCAGTCCACCGGGAAGCCGGGGATCCTGTGGAGTCCCGAAGGTCGCCTGCAGGATTTCCGCGACGTTCCGTCGCTGTTCGTCACTAAATGCTGCCGGATCGTCAGGAGTTCCCAGTTGCTGCTCCTGGACGGCCAGGTAAACCCAGTTGAACTGGAAATCCGCCGGTGGGGAGAAGCAACCGCTCGAGACGCCAAGTAGCATCCCGAAGAGAAGCGTCAGCTGCCAGGTTCGGAGGTGGTGAATTCTCGTTCTCATCGTCTCTTGTCTGCCGAATACCGGCAGGATAAATGCTAGTTAAAAAGGTGGTTAAAGTTGGAGGCGTCAATCTCGATTGTCCAGTCAACCTCCTCGTCGGCGGAAAATGTCCGCGTCAACTTCCCCCTGGAGTACTCCGCCTGGGGATCGTTGACGGTGACGGTACCGGGCTTGTTTGCTGACTCATGCCAGATGCGGAATTCCAGCGGCACTCCGCTCGGGACATGCTTGATCTGGAAACTCCCGTCCTCACCACTGACGGCAAAGAAGGGATGGTCCGACACATGGATGTAGGCTGTCATCCAGCCATGTGCCCCGCAACTTACCTTGAACGGCGCCTTGGACTTGTAACCTGGCGAGTAAACCACAGAACCACTACCCGGGACCTGGTAGTTCGACCGGGCTGCAAGCCCCGAGGCCGACTGCAGGTCGGTATTGTGGCCGACCGTGTCACTGTTGAGGATTGCCAGGGTCTGCGTGGCCCGCATGGCAAAAACATGGGAGAGGAACCTGCAGCTTTCCTGGTCAAAGCCATTGGCCCCGTCCAGCACCGCGTCCTTCTGGTCAAGGTATTCCTGGTGTTCCCACTTGGGATCCCCGACCGGGATCTTGAACTTCCCTTTCTCCACGTAGAGCATGATATTCTGAATCCCGCTGTCGCTTCCAATCACCAGCGCCTCGTTGGGAATCACGTTGGCACCACAAACCTGCAGATCCTTGTCCGGCGAGAGAGCCGCAAGCGTTCCGGCAAGGGAGCCTGTGAGCACAAAACGTCCCCGCAGCATGGCGAACCCGTCTGGTTCCGGTACCTCCACCTGCACGGTCGCAGTTCCGCCACTGGAGAGCACGAATTCCTGCTCCAGGTCGGTGACGCTCACCGGATCCACTTCTACCGCTCCGGGCATGGTCCGGGCACAGCCTGCGGCAGAGAGGAGCGAAAACGCCAGCGCCCCCACGAGGGCCGGCAGAACGCGACCTGCTCGCTCAATGTGCATGCCTCTCATCATCTGCTTATCCACCTTTACTACTACTTGTCAAAGAGCGCTGAATTGACCAGTACATCACCCAGGTCTGCCGTTTTACCTGCCTCGATCTTGACCTTGGTACGGCCCCGCAGCCACTCGGCCGCTGTGCCATCGAGCTTGACCTTGCTGATATAACCTGCCTTCTCCTGCCAGACCTGGAATTCCAGTTCACCGGCCGGCAGGTTCTTGATCTCGACCAGCCCGTTCTTGTCCGACGCCGCCCCGTAGGGGTTGGAACGGATCACCAGCCAGCAGCTCATCCAGCGGTGAATGGAGCAGGTCACCTTGGCGGGAAGTCGCTCCTCGGCCTCGTACTTTTTCTTGAGCACCCCACCGGTCGGGATCAAGGGGTTGATCGGATCATTAAAGAAGGTGCTTACCGCCGTGTTGTGACCCACCATGTCGGTGTTCCCCAGCTCCAGCGTCCGCCTGGTCCAGAGCATTGTCACGTGGGGTTCGAAACGACAACCCTTGTTGTCCAGTTTGACCGGCACCTTGAGCAGCTTGTCATAGTCCGGATGGATGGCGACGTCCTTGGTGCGGACATAGACAATCACATTGGCAATCCCGTTGTTCTCGGCATTGACCAACAGCGTCTCGTCCACCGGTTTGAACTTGCCACAGTAGGCCTCGTCCTTGGTGACCTCTACCGGTTGAGCCTTGGGAGCATCGCCATCGTAGGCAAAACGAACCTTCAGGTTACCCCATTGCTGGGCCTCAAGACCGCTCCCTTGCAGAAGGACAATCATGCCGACACAAAGGCCAGCCAGTTTCATTCGATTCATGGTTTTTTTCCTCACTCGCCTGACAGCAATGCTCCATCGCTCAAGGCCAGTTCACAAGTTTGTTGCCGACCAGTTCGGCAGGTTCGTGGTAGAAAGCTTCAGGTTTCATTCCCTGAAAAGCGGCAGGCAGGAACCGGTCAGCCGGTTCTCTTCATTATACGCCACTGGTCCAGGTCGCGAAGGAACGCATCCCCGATCCATTCATACCTCGGTTGTATTTCCTTCTATTATTCGGTGGTCGTTTCCTCGTCACTCTCGTCACTCTCGGCCGCCGGGTCAACCGGGTCTGCCGCCTCTTCCTGCTTGGCCCTGGCTGCTGCTTCGACCAGGGGCTGGACCGACGCCCGACGTCCAGCGTACTTGTCGTAATTCATCAGCAGGTCCACCAGTGCATCGACCTGCTCGGTACTGGTTCCATGGTAGAGCGGCTGGGCAACACCACCCTGGAACGGGTCATCCGGCTTGTATTGAATGTTGACCGGCATGCTGGTGTAGGGAAGGATGCCATTGGGCCGGGCGATCCAGCGACGGATATAGTTCGGCCGCAGTCGCTCAAAGACGCGCGCCAGGTCAGGGGCTTTCCCCCGCTCTGCCCCCTGGGGTGAAAAGTCACCAACAATGTGACATTTCACGCAGTAATCAGGACTGGTGACAATCTTCATCGCGTCATTAAACCGGGTGCCCTCCAGGGCGCTTTCCTCGGCCCGGGCAGCAGGGTCGGCAAGAACTGCCATGTACTTCGACTCGCGTGCCTGGAGTTCCTCCTGGTCCCGTTCCTGGTTGTAGGCGTACGGATAGTTGGCATCATCGCGAGCCGCAAAGTAGTTCACCAGCGCCGTCGCCTCAGCAGGAGACATGTTGAATCGTGGCATCCGCAGTACAACGGCCGGACGGATGGGATAGGGATCCAGCAGGAAATCATAGAGCCAGCCTGTCTGGACCTTGCTTCCCTGGCCAACCAGCGGTGGCGGCACCCAGGACCAGCTCTCGGTCCCCTTGGCGTTTGGATTGATCTGTTTTTCTCGCCGCGTGACAAGCGGCAACAGGTAACGAGCCAGCACGCCTCCGTCGGCCGCCTGCCGCCGGGTGACAAGGGCTGGATTGAGCCTCGGGAGCACCGATCCCGCCTGGTAAATGGTGCCTCCCACCAGGGCTGGCTGCCAGAGATGGAAGGGGACCTGGGTCAGGTCAGCGAGTTCCACATCTTCATCCTCGGGCAACAGGTTATCGTCAATCGACTGGCTGAAGACAGTGGGCAAGGCATTGTCGGCAAGTGCCGGCATTCCCACCAGGGTGGCATGCATCTGGCTGCGATGGTCCGCTACCTGGGAGGAAGCCACTTCCGCGGCGGTATATTGTTTCATGGCAAACGGGAAAGAAGGCACCTTCGCAAGCGGCGGGAAGGAGGAGATCTCGTTTTCAATATCCAGCTGGGAGGCATCGAAAGCAACGTCCCACTTTTCCGGTGTCAGCAGGTGGCAACCACGGCAGTTGTATTTCTCCAGTACCCGTTCACCCTGCTGGATCGCTGCACTTCGACGATCAGGCTGGTAAATGAACCTGTCCCGGGGAGCATCACTCACCAGGCCGAGAATGAATGTCATCACCTCTTCACGATCCTGCGTGCTGAAGGGGAATCGGGGCATCCGCAGTCGCTCGTTGTATCCCTTCTCACGGGTCTTCTCGAAATCATAACCACGCGGCTCACGCAGCTTCTGGTAAAGAAAACCAATGCGATTATGGGACTGTAACTGCTGCTCAAAAAACTCCGGCATGTCGTTGTCGAAATGGCCCTGCCGCACGTCCGGCAGATCCGCTTCATCCCCTGCCGCAGGGTTGTGATCCTGCTGATCGTCATGCCCGCCACCGTGCCCGCCACCGTGGTGCCCCAATCCCAGGTACTCCAGGATATGTTCATAGGCCAGCTTGGAGGTTTCCTTGCGGCCCCAGTCGGCGAGAGTTGTCCCGATCGGCTTTGCTTCCTCGAATCCCGGGATATCGTGACAGCCATAGCAGCCGTATTTGGCAACCGAGCGACGACCGACGTACATCAGTTTCCGGTCAAGTGACAGCGCCTTACCCGCATCGTAATCCTGCGCCGAGACCAGTAATTCGATTTCCGCGCCCTTCACCCCTCCCGCTTCCAGGTCAGGGATCCCTTTCTCCAGGTACTCCTTGGCCTGCGCCACGTAGAAAGCCCCCTTGAGATGTTCCAGAACGAGCTCGTCCAGGTTCTCCACGACGATGCCCTCCTCTGCCACGATCGTCCCCTCGGCAGGAGACCAGCCCCCGTCACCGGTACTGACCAGGTACTCGACCAGGTCTGCCGCCGGATCGGTCACGCTGGTAACGTTCCCCTCCTTGTCACGGTGGGGGATCTTCTCCAGGAACAGGTTAGGCATGACCGTGCGGGCATGGTAACGGGTCGGTTCCCGGATCCAGCTGTAGAGCCAGCGACGGCCATCAGGACTGTTGAACTTGGCCGCCAGGTTCGACAGGTCCGGCCCCTGCACGATCTCACTCGGAGGCCGATATGCTTCCACGTCGTTAAAGCGGTTGTGGCTATGGCAGGCCAGGCAGCCACGTTCCTGGAAGAGCACCTGGCCACGGCCCGCATCGGCTGCCTCGGTCACTCCTGCAGGAGGATCCAGGTAGGCAAAGGACTGGGAGGACTGGAGCAGGAAATGCCTGATGGCAAAAACTTCCACTGGCTCGAACTTCTCTGCTTCGCCCCCGCTCCCCTCGGCCGGCAGGTGATTCCAGAGTTCGAAGAACTGGGGCATCCGGCTACTGGGCCGGAAATGCCCGGGCTGGCGGATCCAGTCGGAGAGGAATCCTGCCTGGAGCTTGCTGTTGACGTATCGCAGGCTCGGCCCTGGCCGTCTCTCGGATCCCGGTGCAGAGACATCTCCAAGCAGCGGCATGAGCCGTTCGTGGACATCCGCAGAAAACCGGGATTCCCCGTTCTCCGCCCCGGCATCCTTTTCCAGCAAGGCAAGCAACTGGTAACGCAGGCCATCGTTCTCGGGCTGGTCCACCAGCTTGTTCACCAGCCGCTGCTGGTCCTGGTCAAGGCTGGCAAACCCTGCTTCTGCCTGGATCTGCTGTGCCACGGCAAAGTAATTCGGTTCCAGTCGCATGTCCGGACCAATCCGCTTGTCGGGGCCGTCGAATCCATTGATCTCGTGGCAGCCATAACAGCCGTACTTGCGTATCAGGTTGTACCCACCCATCAGGTTCGGGGCCGGGGGATCCGGGAACTGCTCGCTGGCAGCCAGTTCGGTGACCTCGTGATGGCACTTCAGGCAGCTGCTCTCGGTAAACCGCCTGGAGTACATCGGGTAGATCCAGTGAGCATTATCAAACCAGTTGTTCTCACGGAGCCATTGCTCCCGCTGCTCCGGGCTGTCAGGAGTATGAGACGACCACTTGAAGGCGGTTGCACTTCCCTGCCCGTCGTGGCAGATCGTGCAGGCAAAGTCGGCGACCGTATGCGGGCTTAACGATCCCACGAAAAGGTCCAGGCGGGGGTGGGTGGTAAACGGGTTGGGCATGCCACGGCGAACGGTCAGCTCCAGCGGCTTTCCACTCCTGGCCAGGGTGAGTAGCCGCCAGGCAACCCTGCGACTGTCCTCGAACACCGGGTCCCCATTGATAAACACGATCACATCCCCTGCTTCCAACCCGGGTCGAGAATCCCGTGCATGGTCATCAGGACGAACCGGGGAGGCGCCAGTGGAAACCTGCAGCAGCGACTTCATCACTACCTCGGCGTCAAATCTCGCTTCGGTGGGTTCGAGCAGCGAGACCGCCCTGGCTGCCGTGGAGGAAGGCTGAACATAACTGACGGTGACATCATTTCTGTTCACGAGCCCCTCGCCGGCAAGGGAAAAACCGAGCTGGGCAGAAAGTTGTTCGATCACGTTGTCCCCGGCTGGCTGGTCACCAGCAGGAGTCCCCGGTTCGAGGCTAAACTGCAGCAGGCGTTCTTTCATGTAGGCCGCGTTGACTGCCGACCCTGGCAAGGTCTTTTCCATCATCTGGTGACAGGTTGCACAGCGGTCAAAACGCCGGACCCGGCGGTGGTTGTAGTCCTGTTCCAGGTCATCGGACCAGTTGTTGACGATTTTCAGGGGGGTATTAAATGCATCCAGGATGGGCAGTTCCAGCCAGCGTTTCCCCAGCCAGTAACCTTCCACCCAACCAGCGTGGCGTTCCTGGATCGCCGTATTGAGCTGATCGAGGCCTGCACGGGCATCGCTGAGCGCTTTTTCCGCTGTCGCCTGGCCGGCCCCTGCCTGCTTGAGGAGATTCTGCAGGTCGATCCTCAGCTTGCTGAATCCCTCGTACTTGAGGTTCAGTTCATTCACCTCTGCCTCGACCGACCTCACGATTGCCTGCAGTTCATCCAGTCGCTGCTGATTTCGTCCGTCACGGATCGCCAAGCCATAGTCCGCCTTGGCCTTGTCCAGGTCGGCACTGCGGAATTTCCGCTCGTTCAGTGCCAGGTCTTCTTTGAAACGGATCTCTGCAATCACCGCATCCATGGCAGCCATCACGGTATCGCGCGTTTCGGAGGATGATCCGTCCGCCGCGTCCCGGAAGGCATCCCGTGACTGCTCTGTCACTTCCTGCTCATCAGCAATCAATTTTTCAAACTGCTCGAGAATCCCCTCCTCAATGCTCTCCTCAATCGACGCCCCGACAGCTTTCTCCAGGTTGGCCAGCTCAAGCTGAATCGTGTCGGCCTCGTAGGACAGCTTCCGCCATTCGGTCATCATCACATCGATCTTGCGAGTTGTGCGCTGGTACTCCTTCCACTCCCGCTGGTGGTCCGCCTGGAACATCCAAAGCGTCGCCAGCAACAGCACCACGCTGCTGATGCCAAAAATGGCATGCAGTTTTTTCTGGCTGCGCCATGTTTGTTCTGTTGCTGGCATGTCCGGCTTTCTCGGCTGCTAGAAATTAAGGAAGTACTCGGGGATCGATATGAAATATTTCAGGTTAATCGTCCAGCGGAGCATCATCTTGATCGGCAACATCGTCATCATCAGGAACAGGTTGGTCATCACCATGTAGCGCAGGAATCCCATCCGCCTGTAATGTTCACGGAATATTCCCATCCCACGCACCAGGCTGGCAATCGAACGGGTAACAGGGTTCTTCCGTTTCTCCGGGTCAACGTCCTTGACAAATCCGCCGATCACCACCAGCAGGGGTGGCATCAGTACGAGGTAACCTGTGACCAGCAGAATACCGGGCGATTCGCGCAGCAGGATGTAGAGAATCTTGGTGAACATACCCGCCTCACCAGGGGCCTGGGGCATCCCGGTCCCCAGCATTCCGATCCAGAAATATTGCGAGAGGTCGACATTATTCAGCGCCTCGACCTTGTGCGGATCCCAGATTTCATAAGTGCCAAAGAAATTCCAGTTGGGACCGCGCAGGAAGGTCCCCATCACGATCAGGGTCACCCACATCACCAGGAAGCCGACCTGGAAGATCACGTAGGCAAACTTCCGCTGGTCGATCGTGTAATAACCACTTCCCTGCTTGTTGTAGTCAATAAAGGGAATTGCCATCAGCCCGAAGAGAACGAGGCTGGGAAGGACGACCCCTGCCATCCAGGGGTCAAAGTAGACAAGCATTTCCTGCAGTCCCAGGAAGTACCAGGGTGCCTTGGAAGGATTCGGTGTCTTCACGGCACTGGCAGGTTCTTCCAGTGGAGCCTGCAGGCCAATCGCCCAGATCAGCAACAGGGCGGTGATCGCGATCATGCAGATCAGCTCCGTGTAGACCAGGTCCGGCCAGACCAGCACCTTTTCATCACCATCCTTTTCAAGCGGACCAAGCGGTTCCTCACCCCGTGCAATCCGATCCGGGTTCTGGCGGAAACGGTCATCATTCTTGACAGCCTTGCTGGCCGACAGCCAGGTAAAGAAACCGAGCAGGTAGACCATGGCAACAATCGGCACATTGTCCGGCTTCAGGACAATGGCAGCGAAGTCGCTGTCGGTCATCGACATCCCCATCAGCAGCAGGCTCATGTTGAGCATCACCCAGGCGACCATCGGCCGCACAAAGAACCGCCGCATCACGAACATCGTTCCCAGCATGACCAGCGACCCAACCGTGTAGACGGTGGGGTTCATGAAACCGTCGATGGCATCGCGCATTGACTGGGGAAGCGTGATCCAGCGGATCAGGTCGGGGTTTCCGCTCAGGGCCAGCGCGGACATGATCATCAGGACCGCCGTGGCAATCAGCCAGAACAGGGCAGCACCAGTTCGCCTGGCTTCTTTCCAGAGATAAAGCGCAGCGATTCCATTCATCAGTGCCAGGCAGATATAGTAACTGCCCAGGAAACCACGGATGCTGTTCAGGAATTCGGCTTCTGTAAGGTGGTGCATAACGTCTTGTGCGACTTACCTGCCCATCCCGATCAACCAGGTTGGTTGACCCGGAGCGGGTCTAGAGAGGAGCACTAATACCTCCATCCTTACGAACACGCCAGAAATGGATCGCCATCAGCATCGCCGCGGCCAGCGGGATGGCAATACAGTGAAGCACGTAGAACCGGTTAAGCGTTTCCTCCCCCACAAAGCGCGCACCGAGTAATCCGAAACGCGCATCGGAGGCGTTGGTAATCATGTCGATCCCTCCCAGGGTGAGCAGTTGCGCACCGGGACCCTCATACCCCAGGAACGGTGTCGCCCTTGCCATGTTGGACCCCACGGTAATCGCCCAGATTGCCAGCTGATCCCAGGGAAGCAGGTAACCGGTAAAGGAAAGCAGCAGGGTCAGCAGCAGCAGGATCACTCCAACCACCCAGTTGAACTCCCTGGGGGGCTTGTAGCTTCCGGTAAGAAAGACCCGGTACATGTGGAGCCAGACCGTGATCACCATGGCATGCGCAGCCCAGCGATGCAATTCGCGCAGTATCCCCAGCGAGGTCACATCGCGCAGCGCCAGCATGTCCGTGTAAGCCCACTCCAGCGTTGGCCGGTAATAGAACATCAGCAGGACCCCGGTGATCGTCTCCACCAGGAAAAGAAAAAACGTCACCCCTCCCATGCACCAGGTATAGCTCAGGGCAATCCCCTGCTTCTTGACGGAGACCGGGTGCAGGTGCAGGAAGAAGTTGGTGAGCATCACCACGATCCGGTTTCGCCGGTCCGTCGGCGCCGGATGCCGGAAGATGCTCTTCCAGATCTGGGAGTTGCGAATGATGTCCCCAAGCCCTGCCATGGTCGTTATGCTCTTTCCGTGATTATCGTGTTATCGGTTGGCACACCTGGCCCTAAACATTCACAAAGGATGCCGGGTCAGCCCACTGGCCAAGTTCCTCGTTAAACTTGCGACTCTTGTCTATTTCCAGCTGCCCGTCATCTGCCAGCTGAATGGCGTACCGCTCCAGCGGCCTGGGAGCTGGTCCTTCAAAATTAATACCGTCCTTGTAAAAACCACTCCCATGACAGGGACACTTGAATTTCTGCTCCCCCTCAAGCCAGTTGGGAGTGCATCCCAGGTGCGTGCACACCGTCTTGAGGGCATAAATCTGTGCAGCCCCCTCGTACTCGTAACGGACAACCCAGATACCGAACTGGGCCTTGAACTTTGTCGTCACCTGTCCCGGCGAAAAATCGTCGGGAAAACCAACTTTGAATCTCGTGGGACGCTCGATCAGGATGTTGGGAAACATGAAACGCGCCAGCCCCAGCAACCAGAGCAGATGCGTGACAGCCAGCGAGGTAAAGCCGATCGCCAGAGACGATCCGAACAACACACCACCGAGGGTCGAAAAGAAACCCCGCCGGTCACTACCGGTCTCCTGGCCGGCGGTCGTTGGGGGAAGCACATAAGCCGGTTTCTCCGGCATCGGCGGCACAACAACTGCCTCCTTGGCACCTTTTTCAGGCTTTAATTGCGGTGTTGCCTTGCCGGCATCGCGGGCCTGTTC
>JAPYUD010000359.1:0-4304 GCA_029936215.1 Pirellulaceae bacterium
TCCACTTGCCGGAGATCTCTCTGGTCCTATGCATCGGCTCGCACCCAACCGTAGGCGGCGTTGTCTCGTTGGCCACCCTGGTCCAGGTAGGCGGTCTTCAGCTTGCTCAGCGAATCCGCAGGCAGGGCCTTGATCTTCTTCTTGACATCGAAACCGTAGATCTTCGCAGCATTGAGCCCGAAGATCTTGGCCTTGTCCTTCTTCGTCAGCTTCTTGTAACCAAACTCCTCGCAGAGCTTGTCGCTGATCTGGAAGCGTTTCATCGCGTCGATTACCCACTGCGGCGACCCCCACCAGAGGCAGTCGGTGCCCCAGATGATGTGGTCTGACCCGTAGACCTTGACGTTCTGACCAATCAGGTGCTGGCAGAGTTCCGGCTGCATGATCGCCAGCAACCCGAACGAGGAGCCAATCTCGGGGTAGACGTTATTCATCTCCGGGTTGCGCTGCTTGATCTTCATCAGGTCTGCATGCCATGCGAAATCATGCGTCGTGGGGTCGAACGCTTTCTGCTTGAATTCCGGTTCCCAGGGGCCATGCTTGAGTGCCGAATGGTAAGCAATGAATGTCAGGTCAGGATGGTCCTTGGCTGCTTTCTCGAGGTCTCCTGGATGAGCAAAATGCCCCAGCGTGCGAGATTGCGAGGCGAAGCCCTTGTGGACGCTAAAGACCTTCAGGCCCATCTCCTTCGACTTCTCGTAAAACGGGTAGGCCAGTTTTTCATCATCCATTCGGAAACCATTGCCCGAACGGCCCGGGTCGGTGTGGCAGTACCATTTCCAGCTGTCGATGCCGTACGTTTTGACCTCCCGCTCCATCTGTTCAAAGAGTGCCGGGAAATCAGGCTTGTTTTCTTTCGTGTTCCAGTAGTGGTTCGGAGCACAATTGCCCTGGCAAAATGCTCTCTGGCTTCCGGCCAGGTCGTTCAGTTCCTTCTTGGCCCGGGACATCAACCAGCTGGGCAGGACCCCACCGTTGCGGTCTCTTCCCTCGAGCACCTTGCCGGCGAGGTTCTTGTTGATCTCGCGACCGGGGACGCCCGAGATAACCGCCACGCTTGTCTCGCTGTCAAAGAAAATCTCCTTGACGAAGTTCTTGAATCCGTAGGCATCCGGATCGTTGCTCAGTTTCACACCGATGTTATCCAGGAACGTGGCGCCCCGGGAACCGATCGACGCTCCATCGGTAAAGTGCATCTGCACGTCCATCACGAAGTACTCCCCCTTGGGGAATTTCTCCTCGGTGGCCGCTGGCTCGAGTGCCTCGGCGCCATCGACCTCCCAGTTGGGGCCGTAGATCATGTTCGATGCCAGGAACGCTGTGGCCATACCCATTGAGGTCCGCAGGTAATCGCGCCGCGTGAGGCCCAGCTTCTTTGAATTCTCTTCGGCCATGTCCCCGATCAGTGTCTCCCACTGCTTTTGCTGCTTGTTCTGAGGACGTGGAATGAATTCCTCGTTCGAGACCGCCTGGGTCGGCACGGGGGAATCGACGCCTTTTGTCTCGTCACGGTGCCATTTTGGAACCCACATCTGTTTCTCCTGTCGTGTCCTCGAATCTTTAACTGCTGAAGCGGTGGTGCTTCGATGAGCAGGCGTCTAGGGGGTGCTGCCGGCCGCCGTCTTCTCGGCCGGCTTCACATGGAAGATAAAGTCATTGCTAAACAGCCCGTCAGGATTCTGGACCTGTAGCAGGTGCATCCCCGGTGACGGTATCCTGCCAAGCTCAACTTTTACGACCTCCTTGTTGATCTCGATCTGCCCGTCGACCCGTCGTCCATTGACGAACAGGCGGGCATCCTCGCCAAAATGGCGGCCACTCATGGTCATCGTGGTCTTCTCATCGCTCAGGGCAGGAAACTTCTGTCGCCCTCGCTGGGACTGGATGGGTCCGAGTGTCCAGAGTGCCGGCTGGGGATGGTCCATGTCGACGACGGTCCCAATATGGCCTGTAAAGGTACCCACAAAATGGCCCTCGGAAGCGAGGGAGATAATGTCGGAGCGGGTAAAGGAACCATGTTTACCTCCTGTCTGGAGATAGATTCCTTCCCCATCGGCGCCATGAAAACGGAGTGTCAGCGGGGTGGCCTTTCTCCCCTTCAGCAGCAGGCCGCTCCCTTCAAGCAGGATGGCGCCTTCCCGAGCAGAGAGCTCCAGGGCATCGAGCAGGTTCGTGGTTAAGTCCTCGCCGAGAGATTCCTGGCTGACGGTTACTTGCCGTGCAAAGGAACCGGAAAATCCGGTGCTGCTCTCCAGCACCATATCCCAGACGGGGTCAAATCGCCGACGGCCGGCCCAGGAAAACTGCCAGATACTGCGTTCCGGGGCTCCTCGCTCGGCGACGTTCTTGAAAAAATCAAAATCGATAATATTCAGCCGCCCCTGCGGCAAGATCAGCCAGCGATCGTAAGCTCCCCGCCAGGTGGGAGCTTCCATGCCGGTGCCGGGTGTATTGGTACTTACCAGGAATGGCATCCGGTGGCAGTCTCCACAGACATTTCGCCGCGGCTGAAGATCGCCCTCGATGTGGAACAACTCAAAGCCACTGCGTGCCCGCTCGGACACGACGTTGGTGTAGGAGCGTCGCTGGGCTGGTGGGTAGGTGACACTGAGTAGGAATTGCGCCATCGCATCGCGTTCCGTATCGGACAATTCGCCTGCCTGGCTCTTGTCATTGAGCGTCTTGTCACCGACGGTCATCATCGTGGTGGCAAGTCCGCCATCAATCAGGTGGCGCGTGCTTGTGACAGGGTCCTTGACGTCGCTGTTTGGTTCCACTCGCTTGCGAATATTGGCACTATTGTTGCCACCGTAGGGGTCCCCTGGAATTCCGTCCCAGTGATAGGGTTCGGTGTCCCGGAGGCCGCGAATGGGCATCGTGGAACGCGGCATGATCTGGTTGCCACCGGTCACGATGGGCGTCTTGAGAACCCACAAAAGCTGGTCGGTGTGGCCGTCCGGATGACAGCTTGCGCATGAGAAGGTGCCGGTTGTGGATGCAGCTGCAGTGTTAAATGCAATCCGTCCACGTTTGATAACCGGGTCGGTGGGGTCCTCCAGCTGGACAGTATCTCGTACTTCCAGGTTGGAAGGATCTGAAACATCCACCAGAGAAACAGTATTGGCAACGGCATTCAGTACCCATGCCTGGTGTGCCTGTCCGGCAGCATTCGATTCCAGGGCAATGCCCCGTGGCACGGCATCGACCGTGACACGGCCGAGTACCTTGCCGGTGGCCGCATCCACGGTAAAGACCTTGTCGGAACCGGCGGCGGAGACGACCAGGGTCGAGTCATCATCACTGACCTGGATTGCAAATGGTGTTGCCAGGGCCATGTCTGGTGCAGGATGTTCCGGAGCACGTGGTTCCAGGTCGATGAACGCTGGAGTCGCTGCAGATGCACCCTGGAAGTCCACGGTGGTGATCTGGTTGTGGAACGCACGGTTCTCGAGTTCCTTCAGTCCATGCTTCTTGGTTCCTGCGCGGCCGTTGGCGTCGTTGCGCGCATCGGCCTGGGCGACGTAAACCCTGCCCTTGGAGTCTACCGTGAGGCCATAGAGCAGTGTGCCGAGCGTGTCGACGACCGTAACGAGTTTGTCTGTCGTGGTGTCAAAGACATAGAGGTCACGGTCGGGGACTTCGGGATGTTTAATGATGTCCGTCACGTGACCTATCGAGAGGACGTTATTAACCGCGATCGAGTGTCGGTGGGCATCAAATGTCTCGTATTCCTTGTCGAGTTCTCCCGTGCCGCCTGAAAGCTGGGTCTTGTTATTGGATTCGAAGGGGAGGACGTACAGGCGATTGCCCCGGACGACGATGGCACGAGGGTCCTGGGCAGTGATCGTGAGTCGTTTTGTCACCTGACGTGTGGCCACGTCGATAACGGCAATCTTGTTCTCTGACGAGAGGGCCACGTATGTTTTCTCGTTACTGGCAAAGGCGATACCTACAGGTTCATCAAACCGGGTTGCCTTGCTGCGGGGATCGATATCCTGCACGGTGGCGACCACCTGCAGGTAGGTGGGGCTCTTGGGGTCGGTGTCGATCACGCTGACCGTATCCGAGACATGATTGGCCACCCAGATTTCCTTGCCGTCAGGTCGCACGGCGAGCCCGACCGGGTCAATGCCGACACTCACGCGAGCCACGATCTTGCGATTGCGGGTATCGATCACATCGACGGTATCCGCCGGTGTGTTGACGACGAAGACGTGGTCACCGCTGGTGACAATTGGCCGGGCGTGAGGGCTCATGAACGAGGAATGACCGATGGCGGCTGGAGGCTGGCTGCTGGCAAGACG
>JAPYUD010000360.1:0-814 GCA_029936215.1 Pirellulaceae bacterium
TGCCATTGGAGATGGTGAAAAGTAGCAGATCGCGCAGAACGTGCCAATACGAGATCTGGCCTTGTGAAAGAGCATCCCCTGGCAGCATCGAAATACCCGATGTCGGTCACGTGCTGCCTGGCTGAAGCACTATCGTTTCACGTACGTCACGGTGCTTCCACCATGATCTCGGGTGGGGCCAGCAGCGACCGCCAGCCAGGATCCACGAGCCGCGCGAAGTGCTCCGCTGGCCGACAGCAGCATGATCAGGACACCGACAACGGAGGGACTCAACCAGAGCCACCAGGCGAGTCCTCCAAGGGCACCCCAGGCAAAAGGCCAGCGTCCAAGGTGATCCAGGAGTTGAGGGTTTCGGCCACACAGGAAAACCCCGGTGAGTGAAACGATAACCAGGATCCAGCGTCCCACGACAGATCCAATCGCACCACCTCCCATTACAGGAAATTGAACTGTCAGCGACTCCCCGTCCCCGGACGAGGTAAATCGAGCTATCGTCGGTGAGCCCCCTGACAGGGCATCAAACATGTCACCCAGAGATGGTGGATTCACCAGTTCCTCGTCGGCGAGTTCCTCGACAAAACCGAGTTGCTCATTGACATGTTTTTTCTCTTCGTCGATACCCGGCAACAGCGAGTCTTCTGGTCTTATTCCTTGCTGAAGTTCCTCTCGAGCCAGCCGCTTCCGAGCCTGAAGATATTGCCGTTGCCAGGGCAAGTACCAGTCATGGTTGCTGACCGGCTGACTGACAGCAGCGAGTTCGGCGGAAAGTGCATTCATGTCAATCAGCTGATTTAATCGCCCTACTTCGATCGAA
>JAPYUD010000360.1:824-4303 GCA_029936215.1 Pirellulaceae bacterium
AAGTACCACTTATCGCCGGAATACCATGTAACGCCTCCGGCAATCCCACCTTGCGATCCGAGAGGATCGTCCAGGTGACTCGTCCCATGGGGATTTTCTCCAGCCGGGGGAAATCACAACGCCATGATTCCTGACCTCGAAACGCCAGCTCATGCTTCCCACTGAAAAGTAGTTCAATTCTTTGCGGCAACTGGCTGGAGACAAGGAACAGACTTACCCGGTCTTCCGAAAGCGGCTCCTGTCTCGCTGCCAACCCAGCCACACTGGCATGGATAAGCTTGTAACCGACAGGGATCTGGACGACCACTTGCTGACTTCCAGAGGGTTCCAGGTCCAGCGTGGCAACACCAAAAACATGGCCATCATGGCCATGGTGAACACGTACATCTGCCAGCGAGACCCTGCGAAGGCCACCCGTTTGCTGGACATCACTAATCCGTGCTTCAAAATCGGGCAGGATTCCCCGAAACACCAGGGAGGTGTCATCCACAGGGAGATCCGAAAACGGGGTGGGTAATCCAGGAATGCGTTGCAGTCCACTGGTCGCCCACTGGACCTGGTTGTCCTCCAGACGCCGTGGCAGGACAAGGTAACGAACGGCAGCAGCGGCATCGAGCACGAAAACATCGGGGACCCGGAAGGTACCACTGGCTGCGGGAAGTCGTGCTGAGAAACTGACGCGAGTCTTCCCTTCAAGTGGCTTTTCGGGCAGGAGGACAAGTTGCTGACGAGATTGCATCGGGATCGGACGAATTTCAAAGGGCATCTCCGGGCTGACCGAAATCGTCTCCGACCAGGCCCCTGGCACCTCAAACCGGAGTTGGTCAACAACTGCCTCGGGCACGGTCAGTTCACAGTCCACCCGTGCGATCCACTGGTTATCCTGCTGGGAAACTCGTGTCACCATCACTGCCTGGAAATTCCTGCGATCCTCGTTCAGGACAATTACTGCTGGAGCTGCAGTCTCAGCAAATTCCTGGACAGCAAGATCGAATTCACCAACCAGTCGCCTGGAAGTCGACTCGAGAAGCTGGCCACCACCTTCCTTGTAAACCGCAGATGGATCAAGCTTGTCGAATCCTACTGTGACCCCGTGGTAGCGAAAAACCCGGACCCTGCCGCTGTCGATACGTGCACCGCGAAGACGGATCAGGGGGACCGGTATTTGATTACCGGTGATGGCCAGTACTCCCCGAATAACCAGTCTTTGCTGACCCAAAACAGGCCGATCCAGGAACAGCACGGTCCCATCCCCGTCAGATGGGGCAGCCCGCAGAGGCACCTGGACCTCCTGTTGCTCGAGTGAGGCCGCCTGAAGTTGGAATCCAGCAGGGCTCTCCAGTTGCAGCTGCAAAAGGGAACTGTCGCTGACATCCAGATCCGCGGTATAGACCAGGTCAAGACGCCGGTGATCGACATGGATATCAATCAACTCGGTCGCAGACAACCTTGGCAACCGATCCTGGGTCAACAGATTCCACTCGGACTCCTCGCTGATTAAACGAAAGGCGCGTTGCGGTAGTTCGTCAGTTCCCCAGGCCTCCCCGAACTGCTCTACAGCAATCTCCTCGACCATCTCGCCTATATCGACTTGCCCTTCCAACTGGTCCGAGACCGTCATGGCAACCAGCCTGTCACCATGCCGGTCAGCAACAACTTCCAGTCGTGGAAGTTGAAGGTTACCGATTCCCGACGCCTGGTTCAGGTAAAATGTCGTTTCCAGCATGAATTCCTCTTGCTGGGGATTATCCAGCGACAGGAGGATTGTCTGTTGCTCGTCATTTCGAACGCGTGGCTGGCCAGCCACGAACTCTCCTCCCCGTACCGATACCAGTCGCAAGCGGGGATCCGTTTCCAGCTGGATGGTCTTCACACTTCCTAGCAGGACATCAAAGCGGAACTGGGCATCCAGCGTGACCGCATTGGGACGCACACGCAGCCAGAAGGAAGATTCCACCTCGACCTCACTTTCAACAGGCGCCAGGCGAGAATTTCCCGGCCAGCGAATTGTCAGCTCGTTGAGAGGCCCCAGTTCCCCAACCAGCTGGCCACTGACCTCGTCATAACTCGTCATGCCAAGACAACCTGGTAAGCGAGGAAGCGGTGCATCGAGAGGTAACTGGAGTCGAAACTGTGAATTGGCAATCGGTGGAATCGCGAATTGGATGAAGGAAAATCCGTCTTCCGACCGAGCTCGAGGTGTCAATCGCAGGGTAAGCTCATAACTGCCCGCCTGCTCAACCTGGAACGACAACTGGCGATCCTGGGGAGATATTTCCAGTTGAACCGGCTGCCCATCCAGCAGGACATCGCCGAGCTGGACCTGGTCAGTTCGGATCGGCACCTGGATACCGACATCGTTTTTGAGCACTTCCAGCTGGTAAGTCGCCGTGATCACCCCATCCAGAAGCTGCTCCATGTCAACCGACCACTCCCAGTTGCTTACGTAATTTGCCGACCGAAACAGCCAGTCACTCTGCCGCTGACTCAACTCCGCCGAACGACGGTGCAATCCGTCAAAAAACGGCTCTGGTACAAAATTGTATTGTCCTACCGGCTCGTTCTCCTCATCCACCGGGATCAACATGCGATGAATAATCAGCTTCGGGTTCTGCTGCTTGACATCGTCGGGAGCCCCTTCTGGATCCTGCCCTCGTGTTGCGGCGAGTCCAAGAAATCCGAAGAAGAGAAACAGGATCAGGAGATTACGTGGTGCCAACTGCAAGCGAAAAGAAAACTGCTCCTGCTCCCTCTTACCACCTTGTGTGAGTTCTGTCCGGTGGTGGAGAACAACCAGCACCTGGGAGGCAATCGCCGCCAGCCAGGCCGCTGTCGGAAAGGGATAGGTGATTGCGGGCGCCAACATTACCAGTACAAAACAGGCGACCACGATTCTCGGAGGCCAGGCGGGAGAGTGCAGGGAAAGCCAGCTAAAAAGACCAACCAGTAACAGGAAAACAGCCCATCCCAGAGACTGCATCGTCACCTGGTGATAAACCTGGAGTTGCACGGGACTTTGCGATTGAATCGGATGCCAGCTGATATTCCAGTGTCGATCTGCTCGCCCTGGCGCAGCTACGTCCTGATGCCGGTTCCATGGAATCGGGGCAAGTTCCCCATGTGCGATCCAGATACTGGAGCTCATCAGCCCATGATTTTCCACCATCTCCGGAAACGTGAATTCCAGGGACGGTGCGATTGCCAGTAATTCACCACTCCATTGCACCGACAAGCCGACAAGCAGTGGAGAGTCTGTTGAAGTAACAACAAGGACTCCTTCCGATACCAACAGCTGCAGATGAAAAGAACGCAGAAGTTCAGCCATGGAAAGCGTCTGGGAGGAGAGCATCGTGGAAGGCGTCACACCAGCCGCCTGCAAAGCGCGTTGGTCAAACCAGATTTCTGAAAGCCCGCTGGCTGGGAATTGACCTGATCCTGCAA
Source organism: Pirellulaceae bacterium (assembly GCA_029936215.1). Lineage (GTDB taxonomy): Bacteria > Planctomycetota > Planctomycetia > Pirellulales > Pirellulaceae > SAT2750. The sequence goes on from JAPYUD010000360.1 coordinate 4,266, forward strand.
TCAAATCACCCCAGTCAGCTGGCTGGCCAGAGCTAACA
>JAPYUD010000361.1:0-4295 GCA_029936215.1 Pirellulaceae bacterium
GTGCGGGCGTTTGCTCGACCGCTTGATCGAGAAGGCTCGCCAGAACGGGTTGGCGGCGGGGACACTGATGAATTCCAGCCATATTGGCCGGTTGGGAGAGTACTGCGAGATTGCCGCAGCGGAGGGCCTGGTCTCGATCATGATGGTCAACACGCATGGAGCCGCTCGCCGCGTGGCGCCTCCAGGAGGCACCGCGCCACGGCTTGGCACCAACCCGCTGGCAATGGGCGTGCCACACCGGGACCAGCCACTGGTGCTTGATTTCAGCACGAGCGCGACGGCCGAGGGAAAGGTCCGTGTCAAGTCGATTGCCGGCGAGGAGTGCCCCGAGGGCTGGCTGCTTGACAGCAACGGACATCCTACCACCAATCCGGATGACCTCTATTCGGAACCCCCGGGAACAATCCTGCCTATGGGAGGACCCCAGGCTTACAAGGGATTTGGCCTTGCCTTGATGGTGGATATTTTCGCCGGAGCACTGTCGGGGGGCCTCTGCGCCCGGGAAACACCAATCACCCCCAAGGGGAACTGCCTTTTCCTGATGATTATCGACCCATCCCAGCTGGGGGGCACGGATCCCTATAACGAGCAGGTTAACCAGCTTGTTGATTTTGTCCGCAGTTGTCCCACCGCCGAGGGAGTGGATGAAATACTGCTCCCGGGCGACCCGGAACGCAACAGCATCGCCCGTCACCAGGACCAGGGATTTAACATTGACGACGAAAACTGGCAGCAATTGACCACGCTGGCCGAGAAGCTGGGAGTCGCCCTGCCCGGCGAATAGAACGGCTCCGGTTTTTATCGTCAAAGGCTTGCACGGAGCGGATCGCCAAGACCAAGATAGAGGGCGACTGCCCCCCGGAATCCTCCTCTTGAAGGACCTGCCACCATGATCGCTTCCCGCTTACGTTTCTGGCGACACTCGTCGTGCATCGCCTGCCTGTTGGTCATCACAAGCAGCACGTCCGCATTTCTTTCTGCCGCAGTCCCGCTTGTGGCTGACGTGGAACTCCAGCCCCTCAAGTCGCAGGTGCAGCGGATCGTTGATGCGCTGGAATTCCTCGGCGAACCACTCAGCGGACGTGAACAACGATCACTCGGCAGGGCCTACTCGCGGCGAGATCCCCTGCAGGCGGTCACCGAGATCCAGGAGGTACTCGACTCGCGTGTCCTTCTTTCGGTGCAGATCAATCCGGAAAGCCGGGTCAAGGTCGCTCGTGGAAACGCGGATACCGAACTGAACGAGCAGGGATGGCGTGTCTTCCTGGTCAAGGTCCATAACGAGGCGGGAGTAACAGCCGAACTGGCCGGCAGCAGCCCTAATGCCGCTCCGCTATTTGTGCGTTCCACCGGCAGCCCGGACCCCAAACCGACCGTTACCGAGCAGGACATACCTGATCGCTGGCTTGACCTGCAGATGTTTAATTCCCAGCCGCTGGAGAAGGAGCTTTCCGGGCTGGAACTGGAATATCGCATTATCCAGCTTTATAGCCGGGACCGTGGGAAGCGTGAGGCAAAATTTGCTTTCAACGTTGGCCAGGGGACCCAGGACATCGGTTTCCGCAACGAGTCGTCGATCCTTTTCCGCTGCCAGCGGGCCGTCAAGGTTCACCTGGATATCATGGACGACGATGGCACCCCCACCACCGGCCAGTTTGTTTTCAGGGACGACAAGGGCCGGGTTTATCCCGCCCGTTCCCGGCGGCTGGCACCTGACTTCTTCTTTCACAACCAGATCTATCGCCACAGCGGCGAGAATGTGCTTCTTCCTCCGGGTGACTATGACGTGATGTACACCCGCGGTCCGGAATACCGGATCGAGCACCGGCAGATCCGTGTCCCGGAACGGGACAATTACCGGCTTTCCTTCCGCCTGCATCGCTGGATCAAGTTGACCGATCACAACTGGTACTCGGGGGACCACCATGTGCATGCTGCCGGCTGTTCTCATTACGAGGCACCCACCCAGGGGGTCACTCCGGAGGCAATGATGCGACATATCCTGGGTGAGGACCTGAACGTCGGTTGTGTTCTCTCCTGGGGACCCTGCTGGTATGCCCAGAAGGAATTTTTTGATGGGGCGGTTCATCCTCTTTCTACCGCCGAGACCCTGATGCGTTACGACGTGGAAGTCTCCGGCTTCCCCAGTTCCCACACCGGGCATCTCTGCCTGCTGCGACTGAAGGAAGACGACTTTCCAGGTACCGAGCGAATTGAAGATTGGCCGAGTTGGGACCTTCCGGTCCTCAAGTGGGGCAAGGAGCAGGGCGGCGTGGTGGGATTCAGTCACAGCGGCTGGGGTCTTCAGATCGAGGGGGAATACCTGCCCAACTACAATATGCCCAAGTTCGACGGGATTGGCGCCAACGAGTATGTCGTTGACGTGGTCCACAATGTCTGCGACTTCATTTCCGCGGTCGACACGCCATCCATCTGGGAGCTGAACATCTGGTACCACACGCTCAACTGCGGTTACACGTGTCGCATCAGTGGCGAGACGGATTTCCCCTGCATTTACGGCGAGCGGGTCGGGCTTGGTCGCGGTTACGTCAAGATCGACGAGGGCAAGCCGCTGAATTACGAGAACTGGGTTCAGGGAATCAAGGACGGCCGCAGTTACTGCTGTGACGGGCTGAGCCACCTGATCGATTTCAAGGTCAACGGCCTTGGTGTTGGCGAACCGGGATCCGGCGGACGGTCGAGTGTGCTGGCCACCAAGACTGGCGAGGCGCTAAACATAACTGTCAACGCGGCGGCGCTACTAGCCGAGACGCCACGTGACGACATCCGCAGCCGTCCACTGCACCAGAAACCCTACTGGCATGTCGAGCGAGCACGGGTCGGTGAATCCCGCACGGTACCGGTGGAGCTGATCGTCAATGGCCAGTCGGTGGAGACCATTGAGATTGACGCCAGTGGAGACATCCAGGAATTGAAATTCCAGTACACGCCGCAATTCTCCAGCTGGGTTGCCCTGCGGATCTTTCCCAGCTGCCACACGAACCCGGTATTCGTCGAGGTCGATGGCAAGCCGATTCGCGCGAGCAAGCGAAGTGCTCAGTGGTGCCTGGAGGCAGTCGACGTCTGCTGGGAATCGAAGGTGGAGCGAATTCGCGAAGAGGAGCGAGAAGAGGCCGCCGCGGCTTACGAGGTGGCCCGGCAGGCTTACCAGGCGATCCTGGAAGAGTCTCACGACGACACCGAGTAGCCTTACTTGAGGCCGTAATTGTAGATCGGCAAGTGCCGGTAGTAGACTTCCAGCATGTAGATGCTCAGGCAGGTGGTAAACAGCCGGCCCCCATGCTGGCCCCACTGGTCATTCCCCGGGCCCCAGCTTCCTCGTTCATCCCCGGTCTTGATCTGGTGCTCGGGCAGTGCATCCCGCATCACGCGGTTCCACTTACTCCAGGGCGTTCCCCCCATGTGATGCATCACCTGTGTTGCATAATACCAGTAGTAGACGTTCTGGCTTTCATAGCGGATCGGGTTTGCCGAGACGATTTGGACTCCCCGGTTTAGTCGCGGATCGTTGTGTTTCCAGCCCAGGTACTGGCGGCCAAGCAGGCCCTCGGCGGTCATTGAGATCTTCGTCGGCGTTCCCGGACGGTAACCATACTGTGCCCCGCCATCGGTGGTACATCGATCCAGGTACTCGTCCATCCGAGTGAGAGTTTTTTTCGGTACCTCAAGGCCTCCCATCATGGCACTCTGCAGTCCCATGATAAACCAGCCCGTGACTGAGACATCACTGTCGGTCCCCGGTGTATAACGCCAGCCCCCCTCTCCATCCTGGTACTTGACGGCATAGTCGATTGCTTTCTGCGCCGGGGCGCGGAAGCGGGAATCCTTGGTCATGCCGTATATTTCACACAGCGCGATCATCGCTTGCGCCTGGCTGTAGAGAGTGTGGTGCAGCGGAACGTTACGGCGGGTAAACCCCCCTGTATCGTCCTGCAGCTTGAGCAGGAACGTCCAGCCCCGCGCCACCTGTTCCTTGTAGGGGCCACTCTGGTGAGTGCTACCATGCCCCTGGAAAGCAAGTAGAGCCATCGCGGTGGCGGCAACGGTGTTTTCCTGCGCCCCCCCACTCTTGTAGGGTCCCTCGAGGCTCCAGCCACCGTTGGCAAGCTGGTTCCGCTTGAGCCATTCGAGGCCACGAACGACCGCTTCCTCGGTCGTTGCGGTACCGCCGTAGGCTGCCAACAGTGCTTTCTTCATCCCCTTCTCTCTGCCGGTGAGTGCCATCCCAATCGACGGTGCCACGACATCGCTGGTGGCATCGATCGGGGAGGTCA
>JAPYUD010000362.1:0-4294 GCA_029936215.1 Pirellulaceae bacterium
CAATGACCTTCCCTGGGCAATACGCAATGAAGCCTCCTCGTCGTTTGCAAATATCGACATTGACGTCGATCAACCGACACTCCACACGGACATTCCCCGATTGCGCAAGGGAAATGTCGGTGCCCAGTTCTGGTCTGTGTACGTCCCCGCGAACACTGCCGACGACGGTACGGCACTCCTGAAAACTCTCGAACAAATTCAGCTCGTGAAGGCCATGGTCGAGCGGTACCCTGCCGCCTTCTCCCTTGCCCTGACGACGGAAGACATTGTCAGGTGTCGCCGGGAGGGCACGATAGCCAGCCTGATAGGCATTGAAGGGGGCCATGCCATCGAGGACTCCCTGGGGAATCTTCGCCGACTTTATCAACTTGGCGCCCGTTACATGACCCTCACCCATTCGGCAAATCTCTCCTGGGCAGACTCCGCGACCGACGGCGTCATGCACGACGGACTTTCCCCCTTTGGCGAGGAAGTCGTCAGGGAGATGAATCGCCTTGGGATGCTTGTCGATCTCTCTCATGTCTCCGCAGCGACCATGAAGGATGCTTTGCGAGTAACCTCTGCGCCGATTATCTTCTCCCATTCCTCGGCCCGCGCCGTAGCGCCCCATCCCCGAAACGTACCCGACGACGTTCTCAAGTTAGTTGCCGACAATGGTGGCGTCGTGATGGTCAATTTCTTTTCCGGATTTATCCACCCGGAATCTGCCCGTCGCAGCAAGAACATGTTTGACGTGATGCGAGATTTTCGTGCTGAATACTCCGTGGAGGCGGACTACCGGAAGGCGATGACTCGCTGGCGGGCGGCGAATCCACTCCTGCCGGGGAGCGTACATGATGTTGTCGACCACATCGATCATATCGCGAAGGTGGCCGGCGTCGCGCATGTTGGCCTGGGGTCAGATTTTGATGGCGTATCGATGCTCCCCGATCAGCTACACGATGTCTCAACTTACCCCGTGATCACGCAGGAGCTGCTCAATCGTGGTTATTCCCGACGGGACATTCACGCGATCTTATCCGGGAACGTGATGCGTGCATTCCGTACAGCAGAACAGGTCGCATCGCGTTAGCCAGTTCCGGAAGTGCCGCAATTCAACTTGATGACATCAATTCGCGAAGCGTTTTGAAGTCTGCCTTGATTGCCTGGAGGTTTGCCGGTATGCCCGCGGCCGGAAGGTACTCCACGTGAAGGGAAACTGGCCCCTGGAAAAACCCACGAGCGATTTCGAAGAACCTCGGGTTTACTCGGCCCTCACCCAGGGGAACATTTACCGCGTCGTGGCCATTTGTTTTCCAGGTAAAATCCTTGACGTAGAGAGCACGAATGTGTGGCTTTATGAGTTCCAGGTTCAGGGGCCAGTTATGTCCACCCTCTACCGTAGCGTGGCGAATATCATAGGCCACACCGATTTCATCGGGAGAAATATCCCTTAAAAGCTCGTGAAGGTCCCATATCGCCGAACCCACCGTCGTCGCCCCGGCATGATTCTGGTAGACGCCAGAAATGCCAAGCTCCTTATTCATGGCAGCAAGATCCTTGAGCGTCTCCCGGTGTTCTTTCAGTTGCAGCGGGATCGACCGGGACAGGTCATACCTCAGGTATGCCAAACGATATCGCTTAACGCCCAGGCTAGCGGCGGTACGAAGAACCTTTTCCGTAAGTGGTTGTTTCGTACTATTCACACTGGACGCCATGATCGTGAGCGTGAGATTTTCCTTTTCCAGCGCTTCCACAAGTCGAGGCAAATCATCCTCCACCCGTTCCGGAAGTACGTGACCCCGATCTCTCACCGTCGCCTCGATACCGTCGAACCCCAATTCGTTTATCTTTCGAGCGAGATCAGAATAGGGGAGATCCTGAAGAAACTTGATGAAGGCACAGAATTCAAGGCGATTGTCCTTCGTTTGACCGAGCGCTGGCTGCATCGCCCCCCCTATCGCCAGCCCCGCACTCGTCGTCATCCATTCCCGTCTGTTGAACATATTTGTCTCCGACCTGACTGACAGGGAACAACCCGCCTCTACTTTTTCTGTTCCAGCAGAGCGTCCGGTTCAAGAAGTGTGAAGAGGTGACCATGGTCCGCGGCAACAATCACAAGGGTATCCTTCCATCGTTCGTCCTGCTCGGCCCAGTTCGTGATCACCGAAAAGGCCTCCTCGCCGCTGATCACCGCTCCGATAGATTTGTCGATGTTATTGTCGTGGTTTGCCCAGTCCACATCGCCCGCCTCGACAAGCAACCAGAAGCCTTTGTCGTTTAATTCGAGGATGTCCAGGGCGGCGTCGGTCATTTCGGCGAGAGTCGGATTCTCCTCGATGTCGGCGGGGGAATAAGACTCGAGTTCCCGGCTTCCCTTGGCAGGATCATAATTACCATCCGCCGTCTGGAAGGGGAGGTGGTTGTAAACTTCCCCAGCACCGAAGAAGCCGAAAAGTCGTCCTCGTGTCTCCACCGCCTTCCTGGCGGCCTGCTTCAGCGCGTCCGAGCCATCCTGGCCTGCCGCCCTGGTGACTGTTGTATACCGCCCCCCGTTATCCGTATTCACTGCTGCCAAATCCGCAGCTGCCAGGTAGCGGTTGCCGGCAACAAAATTCTCTCCCTGCCTCGGATCGGTCTCCAGTTTGACGCCCAAGCCGGTCCCCAGCAGGACATCGACCCCGGCCAGCCCATTGTTCGGGTGGGTTACGGAGGCAAGCCCGAGGAGATCCCGGGCCAGGTCCTGGTAGTCATCACGCGTTACGTTCTGCGCATATGCCGTCGCTGGCGTTGCATGGCAAAAAGGGACGCTTGTGACCACTCCCACAGCGTACCCTCGCGACTCCTGGAGGTGCCGGGACATGGGGGTCACACCGGAACCATTCCGATCAATGTTAATCGCCTTGTTGTACGTCTTCACTCCACTCATCATTGCCGTCCCGGAGGATGCCGAATCTGTAAAAGGGTGAACCCAGCGTTCCCCCTTCCCCTCCAGGTAGGCCAGTTCACCTGGCCTCGCCCATGGGGTGACTCCTCCCTGGAAAGGATGGTATCCCCCTTGCGGCGTGACGTTAGAAAGCGTCGCGATTTGTTTATCGACATTAATTTCCGTGCGGTCATTGTGCGGCGATGTCACCATGAACCCAAAATCGGTTTCCGCACCATCGTAATCCTGGAACGCCAGCCCCGTTCCCCGCCCTTCCATGTAGGCGACTTTCCCAGACCGGTAGATTGCTGCGGCCTGCGTCGTCTGCCAGTCCATGCCATCGAAGATTACCAGGATGATATATTTTTTCCCGGCAACCATCGCTGCGACCTGGAGCCTGTAGATGTCAGTCTGATCAAAATACTCCGCCTCCGGGTAAAGCGTGCCCACCGGCACGCGTCCGTAGATCCTGGACAGTTTATTTGGGCTACGGTAGGCGCTATTAGGACCATCCAATTGATCTAGATTGGCGCCAAAGGTGTAAACGGGGATTAACCGGTTCGTGTGCGTCTGCCACTCAGTAAAATCATCTGGCCGGGCACCCCAATGTCCCCATGCCGCAACCCCGTCTTTTATCGCCCTCTGTTGAAGGTCCCGGAGGTGGTCAGTCTCTTGCCCGGTGCTGAGCGTTGGGAAACAGGCAGAGCCTGCAAAAATACAAATGAACGCGAGCTCGCCTATGAAATATTTCGGTGTCGCTATCAACATGCAGATCCTTATCGAATCAATTGCCAGCAGGAGTCATTTTGGTACGATAACGGACAGTTTGGTACACGTCACGGACGGATAAGACAATATTTCCCTGCGATTCTCGATCGCCCGGGAGTTGGAAAGGACTCACACTCATGCCATCGACAGCACTCAATAAAAAACTGCTCAAGCAGCAAGTTCGTGAACAAGGCCATTCGGCCCGCAACTCCCAGGAGGAGAAGGACTCCATAAGCCAGCAGATCGTGGGAAAGTTCATGGAACTCCCCGAGTATGCTGCGGCAACCACGGTGATGTTTTACGTCGACGTCCGGTCCGAGGTGAGAACACGCTTCGCCCTGCCGGCTGCCATAGAAAGCGAAAAGCGAATTGTGGTCCCCTACTGCGTCGATGGAGAGCTTGAACTATTCCTTCTCGAGGACATGGCGGAGTTGGAGATTGGAATGTACAAAATCCTCGAACCGCGATCGGAACTTCGTGAGATCCCGGAAAAAGCAATCGCCCCCGAGGACCTGGACCTGGTGATGGTGCCGGGCGTTGCATTCGACACCCAGGGAGGACGAACCGGACACGGCAACGGTTATTACGACAAACTCCTTCAACATGCGCGAGTGGATACCC
>JAPYUD010000363.1:0-4294 GCA_029936215.1 Pirellulaceae bacterium
GGTGAGCACCTTGATCTGGGGGATCATGTTCTCCTCGTCGATCGGGATACTGTCGGTGACCACCATGCTTGTGATCGGTGCCTGCTGGATCCTTTCGATCGCCGGGCCACAGAAAACACCGTGGGTAGCAGCGACATGGATCTCACGGGCACCGGCATCATGGACCAGGCTGGCAGCCCCACAGATCGAACCGGCGGTGCTGATCATGTCATCGAACATCAAGGCCACGCGGCCTTCGATCGGGCCACCGATAATATTCTCCTGGATCGTCTCCATCGCGTTTGCACGTCGCTTGTCGACGATGGCAAGTTTCCCTCCCAGTCTCTTGACGTGACCAATCGCCCGCTTGATGCTCCCCTCGTCAGGGCTGACGACCACGATATCATCCCCCGACAGGTTCATCTTTCTGAAATAATCGTTCAGGACCGGAGCAGCATAGAGGTGGTCGACTGGCACATCAAAGAAACCCTGGATCTGGGCAGCATGCAGGTCCATGGTAAGCACGCGGTCAGCGCCGGCACGAGTGATCAGATTGGCACACAGTTTCGCGGTAATCGGTACGCGTCCCTCGTCCTTGCGATCTGATCGTGCGTAACCAAAGTAGGGGATAACAGCGGTGATTCGAGAAGCACTTGCTCGCTTGCAGCTGTCGATCATGATCAACAGCTCCATCAGGTTATCGTTCACTGGCGGGCAGGTTGGCTGGATCAGGAAAACATCCCGGCCGCGCACGTCTTCCTCGATCTTGCAGTGCTTTTCACCGTCGGGGAAGCTGCTCAGGGAAATCTGGCCCACCGGCAGATGCAAGAATCCACAGATGTCGTTGGCCAATTTCTGATTTGCACCGCCACTGAAGATTTTCAGTTCACGCATCTAGTATCCCATCCTTTTCATGACCAATTCCACTTCATGGAGTTGTTCCTTCGTGTTCACACTGAGACCTTCACAGGGTTTAAGCAGGTCCAGGGCAGCAACCTGGTGACCTTCCGACGTGAGGATGCCGGGGCAGTCCGTAAGGTAATACTCCGACTGGCTGTTTCCCGTGTCGAGCCTGGCCAGCACGGTTCGTAAATGGCAGGCGTCGAACAGGTAAGTGCTCATGTTGACCTCGTTAATTTCCTCTTGGTCGGGTGTGGCATCCTGTTGGTCCACGATCGCCTGGAACGCTCCCTGTTCATCTCTCACGATGCGTCCCAGCCCGTGGGGGTTCGCCACCTGGAGGGTGGCGATGATACAGGCAGGCTGATGTTGCTGGTAATAATCGAAGAGCTGGTCCACGGTTTCAGACTGAATCATGGGCGAGTCACCTGCCACCACCAGTACCGGCCCCTGCATTTTCTCCAGTTCCGCCTCGCAGACCTGCACAGCATGCCCCGTGCCGCGTTGTTCGTTTTGTATGACAAAGGTCACATCCTGGCGATCTTCCAGCTGTTTTTTCACGAGTTCTGCCTTGTAGCCGACAACGACCAGCGAGCGAGAGACCCCGGCCTCGCTGAGCGCATCCAGGACGTGCTCGACAAGTGTTTTTCCCTGTACCCGGGCAAGTACCTTGGGCAGGTCGCTATCCATTCGCGTACCCTTCCCGGCTGCCAGTATTATTGCTCGTCGTACCGTCATGACAGGCTTTTATCCAGGCGGTCATTTCTCGAGCTTCCGCAACAGACCCGCTATGCCAAGGATATCTTCTGGGCAGGGAAGATGACAAGTCGTGGCAGCCTTAGGAAGGGGTGGTTCGTTGACAATTCATTGTCAGCGAATCTAGAATGAGCAGCTTCCCCGGTCATGGAATTTGTCACCGGGGTGGCCTGGAATGCCCCTTCCCAGGCCAGGCAGGTGGTGCAAAGCAGTATCCCTGTTCGTCTTCCCTTGGAGATGGAAGCGGGCTCAGGATCATCGGAGAATTTTCGTGGAAGAGGCCATTCGCAAGGCCGATACGCTGATCGAGGCACTCGGTTGGATCCGCCAGTTTCGTGGCAAGACCACGGTGATCAAGCTGGGGGGCAGCCTGATGCAGGATGCCGATGCGCTCCGGCACGTGCTGCTCGATATTGTCTTCATGGAGACAGTTGGAATGCGTCCGGTCATTGTCCATGGAGGCGGTGCGGCAATCAGTGCTGCCCTGGAGGCACAAGGAATAGAGACTCGTTTCGTCCATGGTCGCCGCTACACGGACCAGCAGACGCTGGAGGTGGTCGAGCAGGTGCTGGCGGTAGAGACCAACAAGGAATTGGCGTTGCAGATCGAGGAGCTTGGAGGTCGCTCCATGACGTTGAACTTCCAGGGGACCAATGTCCTGTTTGGTGGGCCCGCGGATATCCAGGTGGATGGGGAGACCGTTGAGCTGGGATTTGTTGGAACCGTAACAGAGATGGACCGGGCCGTGGTCGACAACCTTACCTATGCCGGTACTATCCCGGTCATTCCTTCCATGTGCTGTGATGCAGAGGGACAGAAATACAACGTGAATGGAGATACCGCAGCAACCGCGGTTGCCCAGTTGCTGGGAGCAGAGAAGCTGATCTTTGTCAGCGATGTCAACGGCGTTCGACTGGACCGGGACGATCCGGAATCTCGAATTGACACGCTGGTCCCTGAAAGAGCCCGCCAGCTGATTGCCGATGGATTGATCGAGGAGGGTATGATTCCCAAGGTCGAGGCCTGCCTGGAAACGCTGGAAAAGGGAGTCGGAAAGGTACACATTGTCGATGGCCGGATCCGGCACTCCCTGTTGCTGGAAATCTATACCACGGCAGGAGTGGGAACGCAGATCACCCAGCCGGAAGCAGGGCAGTCAGCGGACGGGTGAAGGAGCGAACCTGGGCCGGGTGGAGCTGGTCTGAAGAACATACGGCGACTTTTTTTGATCGGGAGAGAGAGCATGGCGACCATCCAGAACCTGAGTTCGCTGGAAACGGTAGACCTTTTTTCTCGTTACGTGATTCCCAACTACGGTCGTTACCCGGTGAACCTGGTCCGTGGTGAGGGATCCAGGGTCTGGGATAGCGAGGGAAACCAGTACCTTGATCTTTTTCCTGGCTGGGGATGTAACCTGCTGGGGCATTGCCCGCCAACCGTTGTAGAGGCGGTGCAGCAGCAGGTCGCCACGTTGATTCACGTTCCCAATTCCTGGCACATGGAAATCCAGGGTCGCTGGGCCCAGATGCTCTCGGATCGTAGTTTCGGTGGCCAGGCTTTTTTCTGTAACAGTGGGGCTGAGGCCAACGAGGCAGCGATCAAGCTGGCACGGCTGCATGGACCGGAAGGACGTTACAAGATCATCACCTTCACCGGGGGGTTTCACGGCAGGACACTGGCGACCACGACCGCGACTGCCCAGCCGAAATACCACGAGGGACTGGGCCCGCTGATTGCCGGGTTTCATTACGCGCCCTTCGGGGACCTGGATGCTGTCAGGGAACAGATCGACGAGGAGACCTGCGCCCTGATGGTGGAGCCGATCCAGGGAGAGGGGGGGGTCAGGATTCCGCCCGAGGGATTCCTCCAGGGTCTTCGCCAACTGGCGGATGAACACGAGCTGTTATTGATCTTTGATGAGGTTCAGACCGGTTGTGGCCGTACTGGCGAATGGTTTGGCTACCAGCACTTTGGCGTTACCCCGGACGTGATGACGCTGGCCAAGTCGCTGTGCGGTGGAATTGCCGGTGGAGCGATGTTGACCACCGCCGAGATCGCGCCGAGCCTCCGGCCTGGCATGCATGCTGCCACCTTTGGAGGCAACCCGATTGCCTCCGCAGCGGGTGTAGCCAGCCTGGAAATGATCGAGCGAGAGAACCTGTTGGAGAATGTCAGTCGTCTGGCAGATCATTTCCGCTCCTGCTTCCAGGACCTGGCAGACCGCTGTGCCTGGGTACGGGAAGTCCGGGTTGTGGGGATGATGGTGGGAATCGAGCTGGATGTCGACGGTAACCAGGTCGTGGAAAAGTGCATGCAGGAGAAACTCCTGCTCAACTGCACGCAGGGAAATGTGATTCGCCTGCTCCCGGCCATGAACTTGACAGATGACGAAGCCCAGCAGGGGAGCGAGATTCTCTGCCAGGTGGTCGAATCGCTTCAGCCCTGAACGCTGCCGGTGGAGAGGAACTCATCATGCGACATTTTCTTTCTCTTTCAGATCTCTCTGCTGATCAAGCCAGCCAGATCCTGCAGCTTGCGGTCGATGTACATTACCTGGGCGATAGGTGCATCAAATCCGGTCAGCAACATATCTTTAACAATCAGAAAAGCCGTTGGATTCTCATCAAATGGCTTTAGGAACTCAGCAACAGCTTTCTTC
>JAPYUD010000364.1:0-4287 GCA_029936215.1 Pirellulaceae bacterium
CGCCTATGCCCACGTGCTTTCACGCTATGTTCCCATCCGTCGCCAGGCCTGGGTGCCTGGAATTCTTGTCCTGCTTTCGTTACTGACCCTGCCGATTCTCCCGGGGGAAGCCTGGAAGCCGACCGATGCGGACTTCCCGATGCTCCGGATCCTTTTGTTGCTGCTTGTTTCGGTGGGAGTACCCTATCTGCTGCTCTCAGCGACAGGCCCGCTGGTCCAGACCTGGTTTGCCCGCCGCTATCCCCAGCGATCTCCCTATCGACTCTATGCCCTGTCGAATGTCGGCTCGCTGGGAGCCCTTCTGACCTACCCCTTTCTGGTTGAACCAGCACTGACAACCTCCCAGCAGGCTTACAGCTGGTCTGCATTTTTTGTTGTCTATGCCGTACTGGCTATTCTGCTGGCTGTCCTCTTTGCCCGCTTTCTTCGTGCGGTAAAAGAGGAAGCCCCCCTCTCGATGGTTGCCACGGGAGGGGAAAAGGTGCCTGGCCGCTGGGACTGGGTTGCCTGGTTGCTGCTGCCCGCCCTGGCCACATTGATGCTGATGGCGGTTACCAACTACCTCTGCCAGGACGTGGCGGTGATTCCTTTTTTCTGGATTGTTCCGCTGAGTCTCTACCTGCTGACCTTCATCATCTGCTTCGATCGGCCCGGCTGGTACCACAGTCGCCTGTTCATGAACCTCTCGGTGCTGGCCACGCTGGTTGTCAGTATTTTTTACATGCGTGAGGTCGTGGATGTTGTTTTCAAGTTCATGGGAAGCGAGTCCAATTTCTCGGGCATTGCACAGAACCTGATCGTCAATACGCTGGCACACCTTTTCCTGCTCCTGGTGGCCTGTATGTTCTGCCACGGGGAGCTGGTGAAACGAAAACCACCGAGCTCGCAGCTGACCTCCTTTTACCTGCTGGTTTCCGTGGGAGGAGCACTCGGAGGAGTGGTGGTGAGTCTGCTCTGCCCACAGATATTTCCTGATTACTGGGAATTGAATATCGGCATCCTGATCCTTTTCCTGCTGGCCGCAGCGATGATGATCCGGGACGTGCTTGGACGCCCCAGCTTGATGCAGATTTGTGTCACCGTGACACTTGGCATGGTCCTGGGACTTGTCGTGAATGCCCAGTGGTCGGTTATTGACGATCAAGACGCCATGGTGACGACGAGGAATTTCTATGGCGTGCTGGCAGTACGAGAGTCGGATGCAGAGGATCCGCAGCTCCATAATCGCTGGCTGGTTAATGGCGAGACGCTGCATGGCCTGCAACAGATGGCACCAGATCGTCGACGCGAACCGACCACGTACTATGGTCGCCAGAGCGGAGTAGGGATTGCCATCGAACAGTATCGACGAGGTCGCCCGCTGAGAATCGGAGCGATTGGACTGGGAATTGGTACGGTTGCCTGTTACGGGAAAGAGGGAGACGAGATTGATTTTTTTGAGATTAATCCTGACGTGATCCGGCTGGCCCGTAGCCACTTCACCTTCCTCGATGATTGCCCATCCCGGCTGAGAACCCTGCAGGGGGATGCCCGGCTCTCGCTCGAGAAGATGGAACAGTCACGCCAGTATGACATCCTGGTGCTGGATGCATTTTCCAGCGATGCCATCCCGGTTCACCTGTTAACAGCGGAAGCACTGCAGCTTTACGATCGCCACCTGAAACCTGGCGGCGTGATTGCCATCCATGTCAGTAACCGGCACCTGAGGCTTGTGCCAGTGGTGACGATGCTGGCCAGGCATGGCGAGTTCCAGTATGCCTTGGTCCGTTCGGAGGGCAACAATGACTGGCTCGATAGTGCCGTCTGGGTCTTGCTTACCAAGAGCGAGAATTTCCTTAATGATCCGATGGTCGTGCTCTCCACCACGGAGCCGACTGGGCCGGATGCGCAGAGCGTCCATCTCTGGACCGACAGGTATACCAACCTGATGGAGATCCTGCGGCCGATCGAGTAGGAGGTCAGGGAGAGAGCAGGTCGGCCCCGTGACGGATCCAGGTTGCCCCGTTCCAGAGCAGGCACCAGGCAATACAGGCTATCGGGACCAGATTCTGGCGTGTCCTGGAGGCAGCCGACCGGTTTTCCGGGGAGAGTAACCGGCAGAGCGCGATGGCAGCATAGAACAGCAGGGCAGGTACCAGCGGAGCCAGGAATCGCTCTCCCGATCGAACAATCGGGTCATACCAGGAAAACAAGGGGACCATCAACAGGAGCCAGCAGGCGACAAGCAGGTATCCCCTGCCGGGAGAGAGCCCGATACCGAACAGGGCCAGTAGCAGCAAGAGGATTCCCGGTAGAACCCGGCTTTCCTCCAGCGGCTGAGGCCCCAGCAGGCGGGCCATGTTAAAGGACTCCCACGCCAGGCCGGTTGCCTCTCGCTGGACCATCTCTCCGATGGAATGGGTTGCAAAGTACTCTTTGGCCGCCTCTCCAAGCGTGATCCGGCTGGCCACCTCCGAGGGGTTCTCGAACTCGTCCAGGAAGAGGAAGTGAGAGTTGACGTTGTAGAGTGGGCTGCCATAGATCCGCATGTTGCGAATCAGCAGTGGCGATGCGATCGTGATCCAGGCCGCCAAAAGAACAAGTGCCATTCGGCCGCGGTGACTGGCGGTTCGATTCTCGCCATCCTGGCTGGGCAGATCGAGCCGGGCTTGGGCCGGGCAGCAGGTAGGAAGCAGGAGCCAGGCAAGGGTTCCGGCCAGGAAGAGGGGGCCTGTTCCCTTGGCCAGTTGGACCAGCCCCAACACAACTCCTCCGCCGATCATCACTCGCCAGGGCCCGGCCCGATTCTCCGCCTCGGTCCATCGCTGGAAATTCCACCAGCAGATGGTGACCAGTGGGATGAGCAGGCACTCGCATGTGATTTGTACGGAAAGATGCCCCAGCGTGGCATTGGTGGCAAGCAAGGCTGCAAAGACCGCTGCGACCTGGTGTCCGCCAAGCCGGGCGACCAGCAGCGTGAGCAGGATAAAACCTGCCAGGCTGATAACCATTGTCACATGCTGGTGAGAAATGACGTCGTTGTCGAACATCGAGAGGACACCGATCAGCAACGGGTGCTGGTTCGCCTCGGCGTAGGTGCCGCCGTAGAGCATGCCTGCCAGGGCCAGTGGGCCACCCTCGCTGGCGACCTCGGAGGCATAACGGCTGAAGGCTGCCGAGTCGGTCGTACGGAGGTCCTGCAAGCCGGCCCCTCGTTCCATCGCAACCAGGAAAGTGAGCCAGGCAATAGCAATTGCCAGCCAGCACCAGCCTCTGCTCGCACTCGGCTGCCGGGATCGCATCCAGTCCAGCCGGGTAGTGAAGTAATCACAGCATCGTTCTCGCCACCGGCCGGGCCCCAGGATGATCCCTGTCAGGCCAGTTGCCAGCAGCAGACTGGCCGCCAGCGCAGCGAGCCGTGCGGCGGAGAAGCTGCTTGCCCCCCGGAGTAATTCCCAGGCAATAGAACCGGCAACCAGCAGCAGCAACGCGGCTGGAATTCGCAACCACCGCGCCCGGTTTGTTACTGGTTGGTCGGACATGGAAGGACATTTCCGTGGATCTGAGAAAAAAGCGAATCTCCTATTCTACTCATCGGCTCCCGGGCCATTCGATCGGCGGCCAAATCTCGACCGTTGTCAGTGGATTGGAAGGAGGAGATGTCTGCTACTGGCCAGCTGTTGCGGAACGTGTTAGATTGCCCGCCGATGGCAAAAACCCCGATGATGCGGCAGTACGACGAGGCGAAACAGACGTGTGGTGATGCGCTGTTGCTCTTTCGCATGGGGGATTTCTACGAACTGTTCCACGAGGATGCCAGGCAGGCAGCAGAAATCCTGGGACTTGCTTTAACCAGCCGTGACAAGGGTGAGAATCCCATTCCGATGGCTGGCTTTCCCTATCACCAGCTCGATAGTTACCTTGCTCGCTTGATTGCCGCTGGTCAGCGAGTTGCCGTCTGTGAGCAGGTCCAGGATCCGCGCGAGGCAAAGGGGCTGGTGCGCCGCGAGGTGACGCGAGTGGTCTCTCCCGGGACGGTGACCGACGACGCACTGCTGGACCCACTGGAGGCCAATTACCTGGTTGGCGTGGTCGCGGGGGTGGACGAGCTTGTCGGAATGGCCTGGGCGGATCTCTCCACCGGCCGTTTTTGTGCGGCCAGCTTCCCCTGTTCCCAGTTGATGGACCAGTATGCGCGGATTGGACCGTCCGAGTGCCTGCTGCAAGAGGATGACCAGGAACTGCTGGAGATGCTCGGCGGAACTGCCATGCTGACCCAGCGCCCGGCCTGGTCGTTTGCGCTGGATG
>JAPYUD010000365.1:0-4286 GCA_029936215.1 Pirellulaceae bacterium
GCTCCAGACGGCAGAGGATGAACTCTCGATCTATGTCCAGCAGCATGACCACCAGTCGACCACCCACCTGCGGCGGGCCACGCTGCGAACCGATGGATTTGTCTCGCTCCATGCCGGGGGTTATCCCGGCGGCGAGGCGCTCACGCGGCCGCTGGTTTTTGAGGGCAACCGCCTGGAAATCAATGCAGCTACCAGTGCTGCCGGGAGTATCTTCGTGACGGTCCTGGATGCCCGGACCAGCCAGCCGATCGAGGGATTCGAGCAGAGCGTGGAGTTCTTCGGGGACCGGATCAGCCACGTGATCCTGTGGAATGGAAAAAATGATATTGCCGCACTCTCCGGCCGGCCAGTTCGCCTGAAGTTCAGACTCAACGCTGCCGATCTTTACTCGCTGCGGTTCTTTACCGAGTAGCTTTTCGCCAGCAGCGTTAATCATTCCCCCTTTCCTGCGGTTGGTGATCCTGGCCAACCAGGGGCAGTCTCCACGGGGGACGGGCGAATGGCAGAATTACCTGTACGGTTCGAGCAGTGGAAGGTGATGGTCGAGCTGCAGCTGGATTTTATTTCCCGGCTGGGGCAGTACAAGCTGGACGTGGCCAGGTCGGAGCTGCTGGCAGCGGTTGCCTCAAACCAGCAGGCAGTTGCCAATATCAAGGCCCAGGTTGCCCAGCAGCTTGCCGCCGCGCTGCGCCGTCTGACGCGGTTCCAGCACCAGAACCGCTCGCGTGCCGAGAGGCTTGGCCAGCTGGCCAGGGATGCATCGCTGGTCCGCAGTGGAGATGACCTGTCAGTGTCCTCGATGAGCCGGATGTGGGCGGCCTACCGCGTCTTTGAACGGCTTTCACCGCTGCAGGTGTTGCTCGAGCTAATGGAGATCGACGTGCACGGCCAGGCACGCAAGGCAGGGTCTTATGTCAACAAGCGGGAACCGGCCAAGCCCTGCCTCGACGTGCCGGACTCGGTGGAGAATATTCACATGCTCACCGGCTGGATCAAGAAGCAGGGGTACCTTCCGGTCCGGGGCAACCACGCCTACCGGCACCTGGTCACGGTGTTTGGACAGTTTGCGGATGTCGCGGTGGATGCCATCCGGCAGATGAACGAGGCGGTCCGCCAGATGGAGGATCGTACTTACGAGACCTGGAAACCGGTGGTGCTGGCCGCCCTGCCGGACAATGTTGACGTTCAGAAGATCATCCAGGCCGGGCTGAAATAAGTCAGAGGTTAACCAGCCGCGTCTCCTTTTCGAGACTTCTAACTTCTAACCCCTAACCCTGTGCGTGCGGGAAGATAATTCTCCTGCCAGCAGAGTGTAGAATGAACATGTTCAACAACGACATCACTACGACGATTTGATTCATGTCTTTTTACCGCCTTCTTTTGTGTGTGGCTGGGCTACTGCTGTCAGCCGGCGTTCAGCCAGACGGTGCCGTTGCCCAGTCTCAGCGCACACAGCCGGTACTGCCGAAAGACACGTTGCCGATGGAACTGTCATTGGTTCACCTGCCGGCGGGGCTGAACGCCAGGCCGGCGATCCCGGCGGACAGTCCATTGACGGCCGAGCGTGTGGCGCTTGGTCGGTCGCTGTTCTTTGATCCGATCCTTTCGGAGAACAACACCGTTGCCTGTGCAAGCTGCCACCATCCACGGCATGGATTCGCCTCTCCAGATGCTGGTGCCATTGGTATTCGAGGACAGGTGGGGCAGCGGAATGCACCCTCCCTACTGAATCGTGCTTATGGCACGCGATTTTTCTGGGATGGACGGGCCGGCAGCCTGGAAGAACAGGCACTCAAGCCGATAGCCAACCCGAAGGAACTCGGTTCGAGTGTCGCCAGCGTGCTCAAGAGGCTCAGGGGCAATGCCGCGTATGTGAAACAGTTCCAGCAGGCATTTTCTACAGACGGTGCCCAGGCCATCAGTGGAAAAAATCTGGGCAAGGCATTGGCCAGCTTCCAGCGTACGCTGTTGCTGGGTGACTCGCCGATCGATCAATTTCGAGCAAGCAATGCATCGGCGTTGAACGCAGCTGAGCGACAGGGCCTCTGGTTGTACGAAAGTCGTGGGCGATGCTGGCGGTGTCACAGTGGACACAACTTTACCGATGAGTCATTTCACAATACCGGTGTCCGTTGGAAAAAACGACCGGTCGATCTCGGTCGTTTCGATGTCACCGGCCAGGAAGCCGATGTCGGCAAGTTCAAAACACCCACATTACGAGGAGTTTCGCTGACGGCGCCCTATATGCATGACGGCAGTGCCAAGACGCTTCGCGACGTCGTCCAGTTTTACAATCGTGGCGGCGTCAAGAATCCCAACCTGGACCCAATCATCCAGCCACTGGGTCTCTCGGATGCAGATGTCGATCACCTGGTCGCCTTCCTGGAGGCGCTGTCACGGACGAGTGATCCCATGTCCGTACTTCCAGATGTCATGAGCGGGGACACGCCACCGGTCAAGCCGGCCGAAGAGCAGTGAATTGGATGTGCGACCAGCGAGAGATTAGCTTTCGCGAAGCAGAACGAATCTCTCATTCAAACATCAACTCCAGCGCCTCGGCCAGCCAGCCGCTGTGCCAGTCATGCTTTCGTTTCGGCCCGTCGCGGTACTGGTGCAGTACTCCCTGCTTTTCCATCAGCTCGTGGAGGGCAATGTGGTGCTGGCGAAAGTTGCCGAAATAGCCGGTCAGGACGAGCCGTGACTGGCGAGTGAAGGAACGGTCCGCCTGCTCGATCAGCCGGGTGACCTGGTAGTGTCTGAAATTCTCTTCCCCACCAAAAATGGGACCGCTGCCGTAACCACCGGGCTTGTCCATCATCATCGGGGCATCCCAGGCGGCTGCCCGGCCGAACTGGTGGGGATGCCGGAGGATCAGTGTGAAGGCCCCCCAGCCTGACTTGCTGTACCCGACCAGGTGTCGGTGGCGGGACTGGCGACGGACAGGGTAGAACTTCTCGACAAACGGGATCACATCCTTGAGCAGGTAGGATTCCTGCTGGATTCCCTCGTCACTGGGGTGATCTGCATACCAGGGGAGTTGGGAAAAACTTGGTGCGATGTAGACCAGGCGGAAACGGTTGTGCAGGTCGTTCTTGAGAATTTCTTCGACCCCGTCGCCATAGCCTGTTTCCAGGCCGGTCTCGACCGGGAGTACGTAGATCGATGCCAGTCTCTCACCCTGTTTCACGTTGTCCGGCAGGATCACGCGGAGATGCGTCGTGCCCGACTGGTAGCGGGACTGGACCGTGTGGTGGTGGACTCCCTGGTCACTCGTGCTGGACTGGAGCAGCACAAGTTCCTGTTCGTCCGCCCAGGAAACCGGTGCGAGAAAAAGCAGCAGCGTGATTGCCCAGGAAGTGTGAAGAGGGAGGTTCATTGGTTCTTTCTATTTCACCTCGCGATGCAGCAGCTCGTCGATCGAGAACTTCTCGAACACCACGTGTGCCTGGCTTCCCTCGTAAACCAGCCCAACATGCCGGTCATCGATACGTGTCAGGCTGGGATAACCGGCTCCTCCACCCACATCCAGCAGCAGGTGGTATTCTTCCGGCCAGGTCATTCCCTCGTCAAAACTCACTTTCAGCGTGTGATGATCCCGCCGCTGTTGGGAATGCGGGTTGGCGAAAATGAGCACGTGTTTCTGCTCGCCCCCGTCCTGGTAGTCAAAGCGAAGCAGGCTGCCGTTACAGCTCGGCTCGATTAACCCCTTCAGGTGGGTCGGATGGGCGGTCCAGGTCTGGCCCAGGTCACGGGTGGTAAAGACGCTTCGCATGAGGGCGATATCTCGCTCGGTCCGCATGTTGAGCATCAGGGAGCCGTCGTCCAGCTGGACAGCCTGGCACTCGCTGCTTCCGATGACGGCCGGGTTGCTGACCGTCCAGCTGCGACCGTGGTCCTTGCTGTACATGATATTGGAGAAGGGAGCGCCTTCTTCATTGCGGCCCTGGCTGGGCATCACCAGCGTGCCGTCGCGAAGGGCGATCCCACCCTGGGGGGAGGGAGCAAACAGGACCCACTCTTCACGCTTCAGTTCCCGGGTCATGTTCCGTGGTGCGGACCAGCGACGGCCATCGCTGGTGGATTCAACCATCAGGAACTGGGCTGCCTTGCCGATCTCGAACCCCGCTTCCGACCCATCGTCACTCCACTGGTGCTTGCCCGGCTTGCCCCACATCCAGACTGCGGCGCAGAAAATCCTGCCGGTTTTAGGATCCACGAGGATCCCGGGGTCACTGCAGCCGTTCTGTTCCTGGGGCAGCCCCCCGTACTCACCCATGTCCATGCTC
>JAPYUD010000366.1:0-4281 GCA_029936215.1 Pirellulaceae bacterium
GTCCACGGCTGAGAAGAGTGACGACTCGTCCACCTTTCCAGCCGCGATCTTTCCCGGCCAGCGAGCGATAAACGGCACACCAATTCCACCTTCAAAGAGAGCAGCCTTGTAGCCCTTGCGGCCACCGGTAATTCCTCGTGCCGCACCAATTCCGTACCCGGCACCGGTCGCGGTGTCATGCATCAGCGTAAGTTCCGTCGTGGCGGCTGCCCGGGCGGGGCCGTTATCCGAGCTGAAAATTACGAGCGTGTTGTCGGTCAGCTTCAATCGATCCAGCGTCTGGAGGACCTCGCCGATTCGGTCGTCCGCATGAGACAGAACGGAGGCGTAGATATTGTCGGGTTCTTCCAGGTCACGAAATCGCCAGCGGTACTTCGGTACCGTGTGAAAGGGTGTATGAGGCTCGTGGAGCCAGAGGTTGATAAAGAAGGGCTTGTCCGCTTTGTGGCAATTCTCAATAAAAGCGATCGCGTTCTTCGCGTCGTCATGAACGGGCATCTGTTCGCCGGCACAATTGAATGCGCCGTATTCGTCGTAGCCGTAGTCACTCGGCAGCGGCGAGTCCGGAATCATATTGTTCGACAGGTGCCACTTCCCAAAGTGAGCCGTGGCATAACCTCCCTGCTGAAGAAGCCGCGGCAGCAACGGGGCCCTGGGACTTAACCAGTCAGGCATGTTGCGTTTGGCATTGCTTGGCACCCAGGCGAAGTGGCCGTCGATGTTGTAACGAGCCGGAAAGTGGCCGGTCATGACAGCCGTTCGGCTCGGCGAGCAGACGCCACTGGCGACAGTAAACCGATGGAAATCCGTTCCTTCGCTTGCCAGTCGATCAATGTTAGGTGTCTTTACATAAGGGTGCCCATGACAGCCCAGGTCTCCCCATCCCCAGTCATCGGCAAAGATGAAGACGATATTCGGTGGCGCCTCGGCAGTCACGTGCGTCGCTACAAGCAGCGTCCCGATCAGGGCAAACAGGAAATGTTTCATGTCGCTGATCCGCTTTCTCCTGGGTTGGAAACCAAAAACCCGGCTTCCAGCAGGGCTTTTGCTCCCCGCTCCATGTCCCGGACAAGAAAATAATCCGTTTCAAATGTCGAGATGGCAAGCACGCTCACACCGGTCTCTGCCAGAACTGTTGTGATCCTGGCGATCACACCGACCAGCGAAAAGTCGAGCGTGCCGGCAATTCGCAGACACCGCCATCCCGGCTCGCTCTGAACATCGGCAGGAACCTCTTGATCACGGCAAACAATCGACAGCTCATCGGGTGTGCGAGTCACCGAAACGAGTTCGCCGCGTGCCCATTCGGGGACCAATTCCCCGGGTTCGAACCGGCAGACCACATAGTTGCCCGGCAGGACCTCGAGGTTCAACGTCATTTACCGTCCTGACAAATCTGCCAACCTTTTCGCCAATCCGGATGTTCCATCTGCCTGACCTCTCCCGCGAGATCAAATATTGATCTCAAAGCCCTTGCGGTTTTCCCTGGAGAGGAACGAGTTCGCTTCCGAATCACCGACGATCTGGCGTTTGGCCGGATCCCAGGCGAGCTCACGGCCAAGCCGCATGGCGATATTCGACAGGTGGCAGATTTCCAGCATCCGGTTATGCGTCCAGACATCCGAAATCGGCTGTTTGCGGGATTTGATGCCGTCGATGAAATTCGCGGTGTGGTTCTCGGCCACCGGCCCACCGTAAACCTCCTCGATGGCGTCCCCCGGGAGGGGATTGGTCTTGAGATCATCGACCGGTGTGCCGACGATTTTTCCGCGGTTCACGAAGAAGCGTCCCTTGGTCCCCTCAAACAGGATCCCGTTGTCCCCTTCGTTGGTAATCAACAGCTCAATATCGTTGGGCATGTCCGCCTGGATATTGAACTTCGTGGCGATATTGTATTGGTCGTCGACCAGCGGATGCCCGTCCTTGTACTCAACGGCCAGTTCGTAATTGATCGGGCTCACCTTGCTTGGCCCGGTATCACTCGCACCGATCGCCCAGCAGGCAATATCGACGTGATGCGCACCCCAGTCGGTAAGCTTGCCGCCCGAGTATTCGTGCCAGTTACGGAATGCATAATGGCAATTGCTGTAAAGTGGCACGCCTCCACCGTAACCTTTCCGTATTTCCGGCAAGGCGCGGTAGGCAACCTTGGGAGCCGGTCCGAGCCAGAAATCCCAGTCGAGAACGTCGGGGACTGCCGTCACGGGAATCTTCGGCGAGGGACCGAAGCCACCGATCCCGCAGGTTACTTTCTTGACCGTTCCGATCCGGCCCGCATGGACCAGGGCAACCGCCAGGAGGAAACGTTGTCCCGATTCGGTCCGCTGCATCGTGCCGACCTGGAAAACACGCCCGGTCTTCTTGACTACTTTTTCAATCAGCTTTCCTTCGTCGATGGTTAGCGTGAGTGGCTTTTCGCAATAGACATCTTTGCCGGCGAGCATTGCCTCAACCGCAATCTTGGTGTGCCAGTGATCAGGAGTGGCAATCATCACCGCATCAATGTCCTTGCGGTCAAGGACCTTGCGGTAGTCCTTGTAGGAATCGGGTGCCTTGCCCTGTCGGCCGCGAACTTTTTCGACGTTCGCACCCAGGACGTCGGCATCCACATCCGCAAGCGCCGCGAAATCGGCAAACTTGGTGGACTTGCTGGTAATTGCCCAGCCCTGGTTTCGCAGACCGATGGTGGCGAAAATGGGACGTTCGCCTGGTGACTGGTAACCGGCTGCGCGGTTACCCGGGGAGAGCAGCAGGCTGGCGGAACCGGCGGCCATGCCCCCGATGAACTGGCGTCGTGAAGTCTGATAGTGAGTCGTCATAAGATGAAGTCCTCTCGGAGGGTCGACGGCACAGTGGCACAATAAGGTTTGAGTTTCCTGTTTCGAACAGAAACGCCATAAAAAACAGTTGCGAGCTGTCTTTCATCTTTCCAGTACGATTCTAGCAATCTGGGCTGAAAACAGTATGCCCTTGTCAGGCTCTCAACAAGAATTTCCTCGGCAGTGGGTTGTTCGACAGGCTGGCATTATTTGGCCGCACCCCTGCGATCCACTTTCCGGTAGAGGAATGCGTCGGAGGTGACCAGCGAGGCGATCAGGGCATTCATGCTGCCGCCGCTCTCCTCGTAGGCACGATAAGCCTCCTGGAGCAGAGGTGCGTCGTTGAGGGTTTCGTTGCGGCCCATCCAGAAACGGAAGGCGTGACGGACAAAGACCTGCTCCACGCGTTCACTGTTTGCCAGCCGGGTGATCATATCGATCGCGTTTTCCACCGGACCGTCGAGCGTCGGGTCGCCAGAATCGATGATCTCGCCCGTGGTATCGACCGGTTTATTGAGTTCCGTTTTCCGGTACAGGCCCGCGTGGTTGTACATCTCAAACGGCAGCCCAAGCGGATCCATCTTCTTGTGACAGGTCCAGCAATAGGTGTCCTTTGTGACCCGCATCCGCTGGCGCAGTGAGTTGTTTGGCTCATCGGGCAGCATCGCATTGACGGTAATCGGCACGTCGGGAATGCCGCCACCAAGCAGCCGTTCGCGAATCCATCGGCCACGCAGGATGGCATGATTGTCCATGGCGTCGGAATGGGAAACCAACCAGCTCGGATGGGTCAGCAGGCCCAGGCGTTGGCCTTCGGGTGTTGTGGCCAGGATGCGGTCTGGCTTCAATGACCCGTTGCCAAAGCTGCGATGACTCACGCGGGCGTAGATCTTCGGCCCCGTCAGGTTTGCCTGGGTTATGCTGTGATTGACGTTCGCTGGCTTCTTCTTCTTGGGCGGCGGCGGTTTCTTCCCCGGGTTAGCCTTCAGCCAGGCCGCCAGTTCGTCCTCCACCTTCTTGGCCGCCTCGGCCTCCGCCTTCTTCGCCGCAGCCACCGACGCGGCTCTCTCTTCCGGGGTGCGTTTGTTGCCGAAATAAGCGTTGTCTGTCCGGGTGGCCACGATCCTGTCGGTCGTCAGCAGTTGCTTGAACACATCCTTGTCTTCCTGCAGGATGAGTTCGATCAGGCGATCGGTGCTGGCGGTTGCGTCGAACATGGCGCGGTAGTGCGAATTTCCCTTTGTGGTCACACCGGTACCCGCCAGCGCATTGGAGTCCTTGCAGATGTAGCCACCAAGGTCGTAGTCAAAGTAATCACGGAAGAATCGCAGGATCCGTGGCTTGCGAATGCTGTTATCGGCGAGCATGCGTTGGACTTCGCGCCGGACATCGTCCCTGGTCCGCATCCGACCTTCCAAGATCGCTTTCCGGAGCTGCTCATCAGGCTTGATGTAGCTGAGGG
>JAPYUD010000367.1:0-4263 GCA_029936215.1 Pirellulaceae bacterium
GTAATAGTCTGCCGTGGGGATGGGGTCATACTTGTGGTCATGGCAGCGGGCACAGCCGATTGTCAGGCCGAGCATGCTTGTACCGGTCGTCGCCAGCATGTCATCCAGGGCATCATAGCGAACTCTTTCCGCCTCGCTGATCGTGATCTGCGTGGGAAAAACGCCGGCACCTAAAAAACCGGTGGCCGCCAGGGCCATGGCATCGTTGGGTGCAAGTTCATCTCCAGCCAGCTGCCAGCGAAGGAACTGGTCATACGGCAGATCCTCGTTGAAAGCCCTGATCACGAAATCCCGGAAGTGGTAGGCGTGATTTCTGTCGGTGTCGTGTTCAAATCCGTGGCTCTCGGCAAAGCGGGCAGTATCAAGCCAGTGACGTCCCCATCGTTCCCCGAAATGCTCACTCTCAAGCAACCTGTCAACGACGGCTTCAAAGGCTGACCCCGTATCATCAGCAGCAACAAAGGCCTCCACTTCCTGAGGAGTCGGCGGCAAACCGACCAGGTCAAAGTAGACACGGCGAATCAGCACATTGCGATCTGCCTGCGGGGCAGGAAGCACGCGATGTTGTTCCATCTCTCGCTGCAGGAAGAGATCGATGGGCGTGTGCGCCCAGCCCTTTTTCCGCACGCGGGGAAGTGGTGGCTGCCCGAGTGGCTGGAAAGCCCAGTACCGGCGATCCTCGGATGTAACCAGGAGCTCCCCACCCTGCTTCTCCAATTCTTCTACCAGCGGCTGGTCAAAAGCTGCTCCCAGGTCAATCCAGCGACTCACCAGTTCGATCATCTCGTCCCCGATGCGGGGCTGCTGCAGCGGCATGTGAGGTTCCTGCTCGTGCATCAGCAGCTGGACCAGCGGACTCTCTTCCCCGGAACCAACGATGACCGGCGAATCGTAGTTCTCACCACCCCGGAGCAACAGCTCACGTGTAGCCAGGTTAAATCCCGAGCGTGTTTTCTCACCCCCATGGCACTTGAGGCAATTGGCCACCAGGAAAGGCCGAACTTTTTCTTTGAACAGCCGCTGGCTCTTCTTCATCAAGGCGGGATGGTCTGCCGATGGCGGAGCGGCCTCACTATGGATGGCACTCACCGATAGAACCACCAGCAGGCAGGCGAGTTGCTGTATTCTCTTCATGTTCATCCTGGCCAGAACAGGTCATTGTTCCTTGTCGACATTATGCCACGTATCGAGGGATAATGTGCGGCGCGAATACGACAGGCTAGAATAAATGACAATTCCAGATGGGTTCGCAACAATTCCTGCTTACCGTGAGTTCTATCACCATGCAGAGACTCTCTCTTCCGCTGATCGCGTGCCTGCTGATGTCAACCGCCGTTACAGCTGCCGAGACAGCAGAACCCAACTTCATTGTCTTCCTGACAGACGACCAGGGATGGGGAGATCTGGGATGTTATGGTCATCCGGAATTGAAAACCCCGAACCTGGACAGATTTGCCAGCGAGGGACTGCGGCTGACACAGTGCTACTCCGCCTGTGCCGTCTGTTCTCCATCCCGGTCAGCTATCCTCACTGGCCGAACCCCCTACCGAAACGGTGTCTGGCGATGGATCCCCTCCGGGAGCCCGGTCCACCTGCGGACAAGTGAGCTCACGATTGCCACGCTGCTCAAGAAGCGTGGATACGAGACCTGTCATGCCGGCAAGTGGCACCTGAACGGTCACTTCAATTCCGACCAGCAGCCCCAGCCGAGCGATCACGGCTACGACCACTGGCTTGCAACCCAGAATAATGCCGCCCCCCATCATCTCAACCCGGTTAACTACGTGCGCAATGGCAAGCCAACCGGGAGGATCGAAGGCCCCAGTGCGGTGATTGCTGCCGGGGAAGTGATTGGCTGGTTGAAGGATCGCAAGGACCCGAAGGTCCCCTTCTTTATCACCGTCTGGACACACGAACCTCACCTTCCAATCGAGTCGGCCGAGAGGTTCATGGCACCCTATGCCCACCTGGAAGATGAAGGGCTGCGACAGCACCACGGGAATATCACCCAGCTGGATCATGCTTTTGGACTGCTGATGAAAGCGATCGACGAAATGGGATACCGGGACAACACGGTGGTGTTCTATACCAGCGATAATGGCCCGGAAGGGAACGGAACCAGTGGTCGTACACGCGGATCGACCGGCGGCCTACGAGGTCGCAAACGGCATTCCCACGAGGGGGGCATCCGTGTTCCCGGCATGGTCCGCTGGCCAGGCCATATCGAACCTGGCAGTGAAAGCAGCCACCCGGTGATCGGCTCGGATATCTTCAGCACGGTACTGGACGTGGTCGGAATTCCACTGCCGGCCGACAGGCCGATCGATGGGGCCAGCATGCTTCCACTGTTCGAGGGAAAATCGATCCAACGGACCGAGCCACTCTACTGGCGCAACCACCTGGCACCCCAGCAGTACAGGGTTGCACTGCGTGTCGGGGACTGGAAAATCATCGGCTCGGACAGGCTGGAGCAGTTTGAACTCTACAACATCAAGCAAGATCCCAGGGAAGAAAAGAATCTCTCCGAGGATCATCCCGACAAGTTCGCCGAGCTCAAGCAGGCGCTGATCGACCAGGACCGGGAAGTGCTGGAAGAGGGTCCTGGCTGGTGGAAGAATGACCAGAAGAAACGGGTCCGTTCCCCCATGCTCACCCCAGGCAAGGATGAAACCGGCGATTTTGACGTGGTACTGGGGACCACGGTCAGCAAGGAGGGAGATGATTATGTTCTCCGGTCCCCGGGAGAAGGCCTGGTGCTGATGAAGCTGGAGAGTCCCCTGGAAAAAACCACCCGGATCACGACCCACTACCAGGCACTGGCCACAACTTCAAAGACTCGTAATGGCATGATCGTACTGGGCTCCAAGCCAACCAATGATGCGACGATCAAGATCGGCACTGCCATCGGGCTCAATCAACACTCCATCTTTGACGGGGGCTGGGAGAACCTGGGGCGGCTTACAAAAGTCCCGGCACCAGGTGACCAGCTACAGACGTGGAAGATCACGATTATCATTCGCCCGGGCGACCGTAACGTGGAGGTGGTGATCAATGACCGGAAGATGGCAGTTCGCCTGCCGCCTGCTGCGATGCCGATCCGCTATCTCGGCTTCTACAACAAACAGACAGAAACCTCTTTTGCCCCCCTGAAAATTGAAACGGTCAGTGAAAACTAGATCCTCTCCAAGGACAGACCCGGAGCACGATGACAGACAAGGCAATTGAAATCCATGACCTGCGAAAAACCTACAAGGAGGGGTTTTTCATTCGCCGCGCGGTGGATGCGCTGCAAGGAGTAAGCCTCGATGTCGAACGGGGGTCTATTTTTGGTCTGCTTGGACCCAATGGTGCCGGCAAGACAACATTGATCAAGATCCTGCTTGGCATTGTCCGAAAGAGTGGGGGTGATGCCTCGTTGCTGGGGCAACCTGCCGGCAGCCGTTTGAGCCGCAAGAGCGTTGGATTCCTGCCAGAGAATCATCGCATCCCCAGGCACCTGACCGGGAACACGGCCTTGGAATACTACGGTGGCCTGAGTTATCTCTCTCGCCGGGAGGTCCGGCAGAAGGCACCGCGTCTGCTCGAACGCGTGGGACTGGAGGACTGGGGCAAGACACCGGTAAGGAACTACTCCAAGGGGATGATGCAGCGACTGGGACTGGCCCAGGCAATGATCCATGCCCCGGACCTGCTGATCCTGGATGAACCGACCGATGGCGTCGACCCGGTAGGCCGCACCGAGATGAGATTAATCCTCCAGGAACTCAAGAAGGAGGGAAAAACCATCTTCGTCAACAGCCACCTGCTCCAGGAAATCGAGCTGGTCTGCGATCGTGTTGCCATCCTGGCACGCGGCCGGATTCGACGGATGGGCACGATCGACGAAGTCACATCCATGGACAGCGACATGGTCAGCCTGACGGTTGTTGCCGAGGAAAGCAAAGTCCGCATGGCGATGGAGGGGATCAGCTTTGAAAAGGTGCTTCCTCTCTCACCACAGACGGTGGAACTCAGGGTGCGAACGTCCCAGCAGGACAAGCTCGACCAGTGCGTCGACAGATTGCGACAAGCGGGAATTGGCATCCAGGAAATCACACGACCCCGGACAACCCTGGAGAAAGCCTTCCTGGACATCATCGATCAGCTGGGTGACGAGGAACGACCCGCCGGGAACAATCCGGAGGAGATCATCATGCTGGGCGTTCCCAATTCAACTCGAGAACTCACAGACTGAGCAGGACAGATGCGACCCTACCTTGCCAT
>JAPYUD010000368.1:0-4262 GCA_029936215.1 Pirellulaceae bacterium
GTCGTACACAGGTTGCTGGTCGATGTAGGGAAGAACCCTCGCAATCCAGGAAAAATGGACATCATCGGCCGTGTTCAAGATCCCATCGAGACCGGGCATTCTCTCACGGTGTCCCGGGTACCGCTTCTTGGTTGTCTCGAACATTATCACGCCCTTGGTCAACTCGCGGATGTTGTTCGAGCAGGTTGTCCGGCGAGCGAGTGCTCGCACGTAGCCAATCGCCGGGAGAAGAAGTCCCATCAGGATGCCGATGATGGCGATCACCACCAGTAACTCGACCAGGGTGAAACCAGCTGTTTTACGCCTTGGCATGCTCTTGTGCTCCCAGTAGAACTGCTACCCCGTTACCACTCCACGACAGACAGGATCCGCCGTTCGGACATGTCATGGGCTACCTCCATGTTTGCAGATCAACTGCTATTCGTCCACATCTATGTCACTCTGGCAAGCAGGTTAGGCGTCTGCCGGACTGGACACTCTGCCGACGGGAAGCCTGTTGGCCATGGAATCAGGGGGTCCAGCTGAGACCGGCAAAACCACCAATTCCCGGTGTCCCGTATCCAAAAATCTCCTCGTACTGCTCGTCCAGCATGTTGTCGATGCGGGCCAATATTCGCCAGTTGTCGTTGAGCGTCCAGGAGAGATAGAGGTCAAGCTTGTAGTAACCCTCCAATTGCTCGGCCACATCGTTCCGATCTCCCACGTGCAGCAGCACCAGGCCAGCGGAGGTATGCTGATTGAGCTGGTGATCGAGCGTGACGAGGAACGAATCGCGTGGCCGCCGTACCAGCTGAGTTCCATTCTGGCTGTCAATCGCGTCGTCAAATGTGTAGCTGGCAGTCAGCGAGGTGTCGGCAGACCATAACCAGCGGGCACTCAGTTCGATACCTGCTGAGCGAGCCGCTCCCACGTTCTCCAGGGCTCCGAAAGGCCCCAGCGAGGAGTTCGGGTTAAAGACAATCAGGTCACGGAAGTCATTGCGAAAGAAGGTGGCGTCGACCAGCAGCCGTCCCTCGGCCAGCCGTTTTTCGATTCCCGCGTCCCAGCCCCGGCTGTGCTCCGGTCGCAGCCCAGGGTTGCCAAAAGTGAACAGGTTCTCGGCCAGTGCGGGGGCACGAAAACCCGTGCCGAGGGAGCCGTGAATTGCCAGGCCCCTCTCGTTGACTTGCAGTACCGAGGTGACGCGGTAGGTGCTGGCCCGTCCGGCCGTGCTGTAATCGTCCCATCGCACACCGGCGGTCGTGTGCAGCCGATCTCCCAGCGTGAACTGGTCCTGCAGGTAAACGGCGCTGCTAAACTGGCGGGCCAGCGGATCCAGATCCGAGGAGGCCTGTTCATGCTGATAGCTGGCTCCCACGGTGAACTGGTTCTGCTCGCTTAGCAGCAGGTTGGACTGGTAATCAAAGACGCGGGTTTGCCCGAGGTACTGGGACGCTGCGAAACCAGGATCGGTATCCCTGCGGTCATAGTCGGTCAGGCTGAATCCAACCACGTGCTCGACCGACCCGTCCATCTGGAGCTTCTGCAGCTGAACGCGGTGAAAAAACTGGTTCGACAGGTTGGCCCGTACCAGGTTGTCCACCGGCAGGCCACTGACGAAATCAAAATCGTCAATGCTGGCATCCGCCTCGGTGTACCGAAAGACGTAGTCGAGATGCAGGTCCGCACCGAGATGCCGGCCAAACCGCCCTGACACGGTGCCATTCCGGTAAGGGTCTCGCTCGCTGTTTCCACGTGCACTGCTGGCATGGGAAATGTTCTCGCTGGAAAGATAGGAGCCGCTGATCGAGTAGTAGTGCGTCTCGTCCCCGCCCGAGAGCGTCATCGAGCTTCGCCCTGTACCGAAACTCCCACCCATGCCAGAAATCTCCAGTCGCGGTTTCCCGTCACCACGACGGGTAACGATGTTGATCACGCCACCGATCGCATCGCTTCCATAGAGGACTCCCTGGGGGCCACGCAGGATTTCGATCCGCTCGATATTTTCAACCGTCATGTTGGAGAAATCGAACAACCGTGAAGCATTGGAGGGATCGTTGATGGGGATGCCATCAAGCAACACCTTGGTATGGGCGGAATTCCCTCCCCGCATGAAGACCGAGGTGACACCTCCCTGCGCTCCCTGGCTGGCGACGGTGATTCCCGCCCTGCCTCGTAATACTTCCAGGACAGTACTTTTTTGTGAACGGGTAATCTGCTCGGCCGTGATCACCTCGTAGGAACTTCCCACGCGTCCCCCGTAAGTTGCCAGCCGGCCGGCCGAGAGGATGGCCGCCGGATCCAGTGGATGGGCCGGAAATGCCTGGGGATTTCCCTCCACGATGGTTTCCGGCAGAACAGGCTGCTGTGGCGGCTCGTCACCGTCCTCTTCAACAGGCGGCTCCGGCTGCTGGTCTGCAATCAGGATGCGAACCACCTCCTGGGCCCGTAGCGACGGGGTAAGGAGAAGCAGGCCCAGGCAGATCGCCAGCAGCCCGCCCGGTAGAGAGAACCGTCGAATCATCAAAAAACATCCGTTTCTGTTCGCTGAAGAAAGTCGTCGGAGGGTACCCCTCGACGGCTCTGCCACTCCGACTCCCATGGATCATAATTGCCGAAGCTCCAGAGATTGCCCGCCGGGTCGCGACAGCAATAAAGCCGTCCACCGTAGGGCTGGTCTTCCGGGGGAATCATGATCCGCGCATCGGTATCCGGTGAGAGGGGCCGTTTCTACTATCTGTATCGGCAGTTCCTCCTGTATCAACTATGCGGGCTCCCGCAGCGTGCTATAACCGGCAAACTTAACCCAGCTTGCCAGAAGAAGTGGTGGGCTGGGAAAGCGGTGCCCCCCGACGTATATAAGGAAGTCGAGAGCTGAAATGCCCTGTTCCCGTTGGATTACCCTCAGTCATGACCACGATCTACCTGGACTATAACGCCACCACCCCGGTTGCCCCCTCGGTAACTCGGGCGATGTTGCCATTCCTGGAGGAACATTTCGGGAATCCCTCCAGCAGCCATCAGCTGGGAGAGCGACCGCGCGAGGCGATTGCCAGGGCACGATCCCAGCTGGCCGGAATGCTCTCGGCAAGCGATGACGAGATCATTTTCACCTCGGGTGGTTCCGAGGCGAACAACATGGCACTCAAGGGAGTCATGCGGCAGCATGAACCGTCGTCATCGCACCTGGTGATCTCGGCTTTTGAGCATCCAGCCATCCTCGAACCTGCCCGTTTCCTTGAACGGATCGGCTATGGCCTGACCCTGGTACCGGTTGATGAAAACGGTGTTGTCCAGCCGGAACAGGTGGCAGCTGCAATCCAGCCAGGGACTCGGCTAGTCAGCATCATGCATGCCAATAACGAGATTGGCACGATGCAACCCATTCGTGAAATTGCCGAGATCTGTCGCCAACAGGGAGTACTTGTGCATACCGATGCGGCCCAGAGTATTGGCAAGGTGCCGGTCAATGTTGACGAGCTGGGCGTCGACCTGCTCACCGTTGCTGGGCACAAGGTCTACGCCCCCAAGGGAGTGGGAGCACTTTACGTGCGAGACGGTGTGACACTGGAACCTGTTATTCATGGGGCAGGGCATGAGCGGGGATTCCGGGCTGGCACTGAAAACACTGCCTACTGGGTAGGCCTTGGTGAGGCAGCTAGCCGTGTTGATGAGCAATGGAAGGAGCATGCCACGAGAATGGGGAGACTTCGAGACCAGCTGCTCTCCATGCTCAGCGACAAGCTGGGTCAGACGCTTACCGTTAACGGCCAGCAAGCGACAAGGCTTCCGAACACGCTGAGCGTAAATTTCCCATCCGTCATCGGCGGCGAGTTGCTGGAGGCGACGGATGGGCTTTGCGCTTCTACCGGGGCAGCCTGTCACAGCGGCCAGACACGGCTCTCGGCAACCCTTGCCGCGATCGGGCTGGACCCGCAGATCGCCCGGGGGACGGTAAGGTTGAGCCTCGGCTGGTCGACCAGCGAGGACGAGATCGAGGCTGCGGCAGGGATGCTTGCAGAAGCCTGGCACCAGTTGGCAGAAAACGAACAGCAGCCTGCCGGAGATCAGGGGAAGGATGGCTGACCTGATGCGACAATCGACAGGTATCGCGGCCCTGGATGAGCTGCTCGGCGGTGGCTTACTACCGGGAACCCTGACAGTCGTCGTGGGAGCGACCGGGATGGGGAAAACCCAGCTGGGAATCCAGTACGCACACGCGGGCCTGGCAGCCGAGCAGGCAACCGGAGTGGTCTTTGACATGGCTGCCCGGGGGGATTCGC
>JAPYUD010000369.1:0-4247 GCA_029936215.1 Pirellulaceae bacterium
CCCGAAGACCTGGCCGCGACTATTTTCAACTGTCTCGGGATAGGAC
This sequence comes from Pirellulaceae bacterium, assembly GCA_029936215.1. GTDB lineage: Bacteria > Planctomycetota > Planctomycetia > Pirellulales > Pirellulaceae > SAT2750. Next base: position 47 of record JAPYUD010000369.1, read on the forward strand.
CCGACCGCGAGTTTCATGATGCAGGTGGCCGACCCTACCGTCTTTATCGTGGCACACCTATCGAAGCACTTTTTTAAGAGAAACGAGAGACGATGGAAAACCACAGCCAGACGACTGAAAACCGACGCGAATTTCTTTCCAGGTCGGCTGCCACGATCGCCATTCCGACTGTGATCTCTGCCTCGGCACTGGGCCTGGGAGCAGCGGTTGCACCAAGTGACCGGATCACGATCGGCATGATCGGGATCGGACGCCAGGCGAGGGCCTATAACCTCCCCTGGTTCCTCCGATCCAAGGAAACCGAGGTCGTCGCTGTCTGTGACGTGGACAGCTGGCGACTGAAGAATGCCGCCGGGATGGTCGAGCAGAGCGGGGGCACCGCCAACAGCCATGCGGACTTCCGTGAGCTGCTCGATGACAGCTCGATCGATGCGGTAATGGTCTCCACGCCGGACCACTCGCACGTGCCGATTTCGATCGCGGCACTGCGGAAGGGAAAGGATGTCTGCTGCGAGAAGCCGATTACCAAGTCGATCGCCGAGGGGCGGCGGCTGGTCGAGGAAGTTGCCAGTCACAGTCGTGTCTTCCGGGTCGATAGCGAGGCGCGTTTCAAGACCAGCTTCTGCAAGGCGGCGGAAGTCGTCCGCAACGGGCGGATTGGTGCGCTGGTCTCGATCGAGGTTGGTGTTCCTACGGATAATGCCACCTGCGGACTGCCCGAGACGATGCCGGTGCCGGACGAACTGGATTATGATACCTGGCTTGGCCCCGCGGCGGAGGCACCTTACACGGTCAACCGTGTTCACCCGCACAAGGCCTACTCCCGTCCTGGCTGGATGCGTGTGCAGGATTACGACGACGGCATGATCACCAACTGGGGAGCGCACCTGATTGATATTGCCCACTGGGGAGCTGACATGGAACGGACCGGCCCGGTGCGTGTGGAGGGGAAGGGACTGTTCCCCAATGAGGAACTCTGGAATGTGCTGCAACAGTTCGAGATCAACTACGAGTACGCCAGCGGTCTGAAAATGACGGTCAAGCCGGTCAGCGGTCACCACGTGCGATTCGTGGGAGAGGAGGGGTGGGTGGAAGCCGGGTTCAGCAAGATCCGGGCTAGTGCTCCGGGAATACTGGAGGTGCCACTGGGCAAGGACCGTGTGCGTCTTCCTCGCAAGCACGAGAAACAGGACTTTATCACCTGCGTCAAATCCCGCGGCCGGCCGATTGCCGATGCCGAAGTGGGGCACCGGACCAACAGCATCGGCCTGCTGGGTGTGATCGCCGTGAAAATCGGAAAGCCACTCACGTGGGATCCCCAGGCGGAGCGGTTTGCTGGAAACGACGAGGCCAACAAGCTGCTGGTGCGGCCGATGCGTAAGCCCTGGGACCAGTTGTCCTGAACTGACCGGGGGGCATGACACGGGATCTAGCGGATCCGCTTTTTCCTGTAGCGTTTCGATGACACCTGCCCTGTCACGTAGCGAATTTGGGACAGGCCGGAAGAGTGTGCTGCCGATATAGTTAGGGGAGTTACGCGGAAAAGAGAATGTTCCCCTGGTAGTTGCCATGAGTACCCTGGATAACCTTGTCGGAAGCGAATAGCCGACGACGGGAGACAACCTGCCGGCCGATCGAGCCCTGGTCGATGCACTTTCCCGCCAGGGAGCAATCGACAGGAGTGCCAGGCAGACGGCTCTTGAGATGGTCTATCCTCGTGAGGCAACGCGGTCGATTGTTCTGCACTGCCTGCTGGGGATTGCTGCCACGTTTCTCGTCTTTGGAATTGGCCTGACCACGGCGGCCAACTGGCAGGACCTGGGCCAGTGGCGGCCGCTCTGCCCTGGCAAAGCGACCGGTGCAGGTTGGTATTGTGACCACCGTGGTGATGGGGCTTGCGCTGATGGCCTCGCCGATGCTGGCCGTTGCCCTGGTCGTCCTCGGCCACGCCCAGCATGATCGACTGGTCGCCCTTGGCGGGACGCTTTACCTGCCATTTTCACTTTTCCTCTACTCCCGCCGGCTGGACCTGGGATTGATGAACACCGGCCTGTTGCTGCTGGGGCAGGGGCTGGTGCTGGTCGCCGTTTATTTCATTTACAAGAAATGGGCCTTTGTCGATGAGGCCGTCCCGCTTCCTGAGTCCCCTTACCGGATGGAATAGCACCCGCTTGTGGATGGGGGTTATGAAGGTAACTTCCAGGAGTCACCAATGAAAAGAAAACTGGAATTCATTGTCCTGGCCACCGGGATTCTCTCGCTGGTGTATGTCAACCTTTTTGCCCTACGGGCAAACCGGCTGGTCAGCAGCGGTCTTTTCTCTTTGAAGAGAACCAGGAGCATCGATACCAGAATGCGCGACTGGGAATCTTCCGTGTGAAGGAAAACGGGGATTATGTGCTCGTGGACCTGGCAGACAAGGATTTCCGCCCGCTTACTCCCTGACGGCCTGTGATGCAGGGCAGGATTGCCGAAGAAATCCTCTGGAAAACTCGATACAATAAACAATCTGCAGTAGCGAGTCGTTCCGGGGAATCACCAGATGCTCTCGATCAATGGATCACGGCGAACCGTCTGTTCCGGTCTCAGCCGGCGGGAGATGCTACAGGTCGGTGGTGCCGGCCTGTTTGGTCTGAACATGGCGAAGCTGATGGCCGCGGAACAGAGCGGACTGAGAATTGGAAACGGACGTGCCAAGTCGGTGATCTTCCTGTTTCTCTTTGGCGGGCCCAGCCAGCTCGAGACGTTCGACATGAAGCCGGACGCACCCAGCACCATCAAGGGGCCGTTTAAAAGGATCGCTTCGAGGACCCCGGGGCTGCACATGAGCGAGCACCTGCATCGCTCGGCCAGCATCTCCGACAAGTTCTGCGTGATCCGATCGATGTCGCATCCGCACAACGACCACAATGCCTGCCACTACATCCAGACCGGGCATCCCTGGACGCGGACCGCCGCCAGTGGCAATGACGTCAATGCCCGGCCTACCGACTGGCCGGCGATGGGAAGCGTGGTGGAGTACGTCAGTCAGCATTCTCCCGCTGCCGCAAGCCGGGCCCTGCCCGATTACATGTACCTGCCCAATAACCTTGGCCACCTGCAGGGGTATGACCGCACCGGCCAGTACGCGGGCTGGCTTGGGAATGCATACAACGCCCTGGCGACGGACATTCGCAAGCGAGACAAGGATGATAATCCCTTCTTTCGCGACTGTGACGAGAAAGAACTGGATTTCCGCATCAAGGGCCTGGTCTCGAAGGACCTGATTACGCTGGACCGGCTCAACCGTCGGCAGTCGCTGGTCAACCAGTTTGATTCTTTCCGTTCCGAGGTGGATCGCAGTATTCGCCAGTTCCAGAACCAGGACAAGCTGCGAGAGATGGCAGCCCAGCTGGTTACCTCCGATGCGATCCGCACCGCGCTGGACATCCGCCAGGAGAGCGACAAGCTTCGGGACCGCTATGGACGGCACCTTTTCGGCCAGTCCACGATCATGGGACGGCGGATGATCGAAGCGGGGAGCCGTTTTGTGACCGTGCTCTGGGATGCCCCGGATGGATACAGCTGGGACTCGCATCGCAGCAGCCAGCACCTCAAGGAACACCTGGTGCCGGGATTTGACCAGGCCTTTTCGGCGCTGATCGAGGACCTGGAAGATCGGGGCCTGCTGGACGAGACGCTGGTGGTTGCTGTGGGCGAGATGGGGCGTACTCCCAAGGGAAACGATGCCTGGGGCCGCGGCCACTGGAGCCACTGTTTCCCCTGCGTGCTGGCCGGGGCCGGGATCCGCGGCGGGATCACGTACGGTGAGTCGGACAAGCACGCAGAATATCCGATCGAGGACAAGGTTAGCCCCGAGGACCTGGCGAGGACCATCTTCTGGTCCCTGGGGATTGATCCGGAGATCCGGCTGCCTGATGCCCAGGGACGTCCTACCCAGATCATCGAGGGGGGCCGGGTCCTGTCGGAGTTGTTTGGCTAGGAGTTCTCGCAGCGGATGTGGTTATGGACAGTTCTTGTCGACTACCCAGACAGGGTTTCCTTCCGGGTCGTTAAAACCGCCGAACCAGAATTCTTTCTTCTTTTCGAAAGAGGGTCCGAAGGTGATGGTGCCGCCAGCCTCCTCGAGGTGGGCAAAGAACTCCGCCAGGTCATCAACCTCGATCTGAAGGACCACCGTGTTCGTGCTCCGGTCTGCAGG
>JAPYUD010000370.1:0-4217 GCA_029936215.1 Pirellulaceae bacterium
CGCCCGGGCGGCCATCATCTCGATCGTCTCATTGACCATCACCACCACCTCCATGTCAGTCACACCGGGATTCCGCTTCTTGCTGAAGCTGAGCATGTCCATGACCAGGTCAGAGATCCTCGCCTGGTTTTTTTCGACAATGCCCCACCCCTTTCGAATTGTCTCGTGATCCGCGCCTTCCAGGCCCTCATCAATGAGGTAGCTGCCTCCCTTGATCCCCTGCAGGATATTCTTGATATGGTGAGAGAGGCTCGCGATCGTCTGTCCCATGGCAGCAAGGCGCTCGGATTTCACCATCGCTCCGTAATAGGTCGTATCTTCCACAGCAAGAGCAGCCTGGTGCCCGATGGCCACCATCAATTTCAGGTGTTCTCCGGAAAATCTTGGTCCCGGCGCATGGATCTCTTCACCGGGAGGCGTGTAGGTGTCGATATAGATCGACCCCACGACCCCATAACGGCCCTGCATCGGGACACATATAGCTTCCCGGACCCCCCTGCTCACGATGCTGGCCCCGGCCTCCCAACGTTGATCCCGGCTCGCATCTGAGGTCACGACCCCCTCTCCGCTTTCCATCACGTACTGCAGAATTGTCTGGCTGATCTGGAAGGTCTCACCTCCATCCCCACCCCGGTCGAGCCGTGCCCTTGGAACCAGCTGTTCCTGGTCTCCCTGCCGGAGCATCACGCAGCCCCGGTCCGCATCCACCCAGCCAAAGATCAAGTCCAGGATTCTTGAAAGCAGTGCGTCAATGTCGAGCGTGTGACTTGCGGCAAGAGCAGTCCGATAAATCACCTCCAGGTCGCCAAGAGATTGTTCCACGCCACTTCCCAGGACGGTATCATCGTCCGCCGTGATATTAATCGCGGGCCCGGCGGTCTGGAGAATCTGCGACTTGGCCTCCGGCGTGTCCCCCACGATGGCAACGTTTTCGGCCGACAGGATCTCGGTGGCAGGCTCGTTATCGAGATAAATCAGCCGTGTCCGCCCGAGCTCGACCCGGTCTCCATTTTGAAGTCGCTTTCGATCGACCTGGTGCCCGTTCAGGAATGTCCCGTTGGAACTTCCCAGGTCCACCAACAGATACTCCCCTTCTTCCCGCCGGACTTCCGCATGGTACCGGGAGACCTCGGTGTCAAAAAGCTGTACAGGGTTGGCCCCCCCACGACCAATTCCCATCGTCGTGTCATCGAATTCAAAACGCCGTCCCTGGTCGGGACCATAAACAACAAACAACGAGGGCATCGACATCACCCTTCGGCCGTGAAATGAAATTCCCGCGGGGCGGGCTGGAGCATCTACTCAATTTTACGAACCGTTGTCGACCCTGGGTAGGGTTGCCGGTTGCCAGATCCTCCCTGGAGCGGTCAAACCGACGGTCTTTTTCAGTCTCGGTCCCGTTGTCTTGACGGCCAGCAAGGGGGACTCGACAATGCGGATTAACAGGCAACCCTGGCCTTCTGCTTCGAGGAACCATGAAACAACCTACCCCCCCACCTGTTCGAACCCTCGCCCTGGTCGCCGGTTCATTTTTCCTGGCTGCCTTGATGGCTCTCCCCATGTCCGCAGACAAGAAGTCTGACGCCAGGAAAGCAACCACCGATTCTTCCGAACGGATCAGCCACACGCTCAAGTACCTCTCCTCAGATGACCTGGAGGGACGGGGTATCGGCACCGACGGCTTGGATGCTGCGGCCGATTACATCGCCAATCATTTCAACGAGATAGGGCTCACCACCAAGGTTTTCTCCGGGTCTCCCTTCCAGCCATTCACGGTTGTCATGAGCGCCGAGATGGGTCCGGAAAAGGAGAACCGGCTTTCGCTCCTCGGCCCCGATCCGGAAAACCCGGGCCAGTCGATACGGCAGGACCTTCAAATTGGTGAGCAGTTCAACACCCTTTCGCTCGGCGGCACCGGGATGGCGTCGGCCGGACTGGTTTTTGCCGGCTACGGAATCACCGCGCCGAAGTTAAAATACGATGATTTTTCTGCTGTCGACGTAAAAGGAAAGGTCGTGATTGTCCTCCGCAAGGAACCCCAGCAGGACAATCCCCATAGCCTCTTTGACGGAAAGCGATCCTCCCGCCACGCCCTTTTTTCGACCAAGGTCTCAAATGCCTATCAGCAGGGTGCCGCAGCAGTAATCATGATCAACGATTCGCTGGAACCGGCCCGCCAGCAGGCAAGCAACCAGGGACGATGGAAATCCCTGGTCGACCGCCTGGCCGCCACTCGCAAGACTTTCTCCGAAATCGAAGATCCCGACGAACAGAAGCAACGAGATCACCGCCAGCAGATCTCCGCGCTGGCCAGGCAGGTCGCCGAATTAGGCAGCACGCTCGATGGAGATGGAGACACGCTACTCCCGTTTAATGGCGCCGGCCAGGCGAGCGGTGACCGCCAGATGCCTGTATTCTTCTGCCAGCGAAAAGTGATCGCCCCTCTCATTCGCCAGGCAATGGGGCGAGGCCTGGAAGAGATTGAAAAAGAGATTGACAAGAACCTTGAGCCCCAGACGACTCTGCTGGAAGGCTGGAGTGCTGACTGCCAGGCCAGCGTCATTCCTCGTGCCGCGGATGTCAAGAATGTCGTTGGCGTGCTGGAGGGGAAGGGTCCCTTGTCGAACGAGACCATTATTGTCGGAGCTCATTATGACCACCTCGGTCGCGGCGGCCAGGGTTCACTGGCTCCCTGGACCAATGACATCCATAACGGCGCGGATGACAATGCCAGTGGCACCACGGGCCTGCTGGAAGTTGCTTACCGGTTATCCCAGAGAAAGCAGAAATCCCGGCGACGGATTGTCTTTATCGCCTTCTCTGCCGAGGAACGAGGGTTACTCGGAAGTGCTCATTATGTTCGCGAACCTCGCTTCCCGCTCGAGAAGACAGTTGCCATGGTCAACATGGACATGGTTGGCAGGATGGCCGACAACAAGTTGATTATTACAGGGACCGGCACCTCGCCTGTCTGGAATCCCTTGCTGGACCGGTTAAACAAGAATTACCAGTTTGAGATCACCCGGCAGCCGGAAGGTACCGGCCCCAGCGATCATCAATCCTTCTATCTCAAGAACATCCCTGTCCTGCATGTCTTCACGGGGCTGCACGACAACTACCACCGGCCCAGCGATGATTTTGAGCGAGTCAACCTTTCTGACATGGATCGCATTGTCGACATGGTCTATCACATCGTTGAGGACCTCGACCTTGCCGACAAGCGTCCTCCATTCACTAAGGCGGACAAGAAAAGGAACGTGGCCGACGGCGGTGGAGACCGCCCCTATTTTGGCAGCATCCCGGACTTTGCCGATAGCGTGGAGGGCCTTCCACTCAGTGGAGTAACCCCCGGCGGGCCAGCCGAGACAGCGGGAATCAAGGCAGGCGACGTGGTCGTGATGTTTGGGAAGTACAAGATCGGTGGCATCGAGGACTTCGACAGTGCCCTGCGGAAATTCAAACAGGGCGACAAGATCAAGGTAACGGTTCTGCGTGACAAGAAAAAAGTGGAGCTCACCGTCACGCTTGAAGCCCCCAGGTAATCCCGCCCAGCGGCCTTTCGACGGAAAACCGGTCCCGTTTGACCAGGACTGGGCTTTCCCGGCCTCGCCTCTTTTCTCTCATTTTTGGCCTTTACGTGCACGGCGTTTTTCGCCAGAATACCGCCGCTTTTGAACAACAAGCGGTCATGGAACTTTTCATCCTGGACCGCATCAAGGATGGCCGCATGGATGTCGGCCCTCTCGAAACGACATGAACTCGTTTTCACAGCAAGGAGTGCTATTCGTGAGAACCTCTTTTCTTTCCGCTGCCTTACTCGTTTCCCTGTTTCTGGTTCCTATTCAGCAGGCGACTGCCCAAACTCGACCGGGCACCACCATTGCACTACTGGATATCGAGGAGGTTTTCCAGGAATACCTGCGGTACAAGGCGATGCTCGATGACGTCCGCAAGGACGAAAAAGCTCTAGAGACCATGGTTCGGGGGAAGGCGAAAGAGCTGACCGCCATGCAGAATGAACTGAGGGACTACAAGCCCGGTTCGGCCAACTATTCTCAGCTTGAAGGCAAGATCGCCAAGCTCAAGGCGGACACCACGGTCGAAACCGAACTCAAGCGGAAGGGATTCATTATCCGCCGATCCAAGGCATCCCACATTGCCTACCAGGACATTACCAAGACGGTCGCCCGTTTTGCCGAGGCCAACGGGATCAACAT
>JAPYUD010000371.1:0-4213 GCA_029936215.1 Pirellulaceae bacterium
GCTTTATCCATGTCCCTCCCACCGGCTTCAAGAGCTTCCGCACCTCACTCGGCGGCGAGGATGCTCGCAACCTGCTGCGGCTGATACCCCTGTTTCTCTGTATCAGCCTGTTCTGGAGCGTCTTTGACCAGACCGGCTCCGCCTGGGTCCTCCAGGCTATGTACATGGATCGTCATCTCGTGATTGACTGGTTGCCGGACCAAATCCAGGCACTCAATCCAATTCTTGTTCTCTGCTATATCCCCATCTTCACCTATGTCGTTTATCCCCGGCTCGGAAAAGTCACCGCCACCCCCCTGCGAAAAATGACGATCGGAATGTTCGTGATGGTTATTGCCTGTGCGATTCCCGCAATTATCGAAACCAATATCCAGGGTGGCCGGATCAGCCAATTCAGGCTCAATGCAAGCCTCCCGATGCAATCGATCAGTCATGCCGACCCGGCGATTCATCACGCGACGGAGCTTATTGATGGTGACACAGAACAGGGCGCGTGGATTTCAGCGGGGCTGGAAAGAGATCCCGATTCGGTGGAGCCCCTGGCTGTTATCACTATTGAACTCCGCGAACGGCGTGCATGGAACACAAGGGCCTTCCGCCTCCATTTCGCAAAAGACATCCAGACCTTCCTGGAGGATGCCAAGAGGACCTGGAATTCTGAGCACCAGGGTGAGGTCGCCGAGCCCGAGTGGTTTACCGTCGAAGGCTGCAGACCACGCGAGGTAAGCTTTCATTATGCGCAATCCAGGGTCGGACCCTGGACCTCCGCGACGACAGGAGAAACCGATCCTCTGCCGGGTTCGAACGGTCTCGAAGGAAGCACCGGGCCCGCGGACGATGTCCGCTTCGTCCAGATACGTATCCATGAAAATGGAGGGGGGAAGTTTGTCGCCGCCAGTGAAGTTGAAATCCTGACGCACGGCGACGATGGCAACGTCGCTGCCATCGGTTACCGGCCCAGTATTCTCTGGCAGATTCTTGCCTACCTTGTTCTCACAGCAGCAGAGATCATGGTCTCAATCACCTGCCTTGAATTTGCCTACACCCAGGCGCCACGATCCATGAAGTCACTCATCATGTCTCTTTACCTGTTGACCGTTTCCCTCGGCAACCTGATTACCGGGCTGGTCAACTCGTTCATCCAGAAGGATGACGGAGGTTCCCTGCTTCCTGGCGCAAGTTATTTCTGGTTCTTTACCGGCCTGATGTGCCTTGGTGCCTTGCTGCTGGGCCTGGTGGCACGCAACTACCAGGGAAAGACCTATATCGACAGCGATTAGCACAACTGGCAGGACTTCTGGTTACCCCAAACCCCTGCCTTGACAGAGTTTTTTTTCGAGATCATATTAGGAAGCCTACCTGTTTGGGTTCGCCATGATTTTTGGATGCGACCATTGAGTGTCCATCCTGGCAACCAGAACATTGGGCTTAGCGGGAATTCACCTTTTTGAACTCCTGCGGCCTCCCACCGACGGTTTTGTTTCCTTGCGGTGGTTAATAAAAGACAATCGTTCGTCATCTCGTTTGCAATAATGCATTCAGGCGGGCTGACACAAACCAACACAATTTGTGCTATTTGATTCTGGGAGAGACTGATGAAGAAATTGCTCGCCGTTTTACTTGTCGCCTTTGTCGCCGTGGCCATTGCCCCCAAAAACGTGGACGCCGTCCCTGCCTTCAAGAAGGCTTTTGACCAGCGATACACCAACGTCATCAAGGATGCCAAGCTGGTCACCGCGATCAAGGCAGCCAAGTGCAACGTCTGCCATTACGTGGATGGTGATAAGAAGTCCAAAAAACAGAAGAATGATTTTGGAGTTGCCATGGGCAAACTGCTCAAAAAGGACAACTACAAGTCGACCCGCATTGCTGCCGAACCGGACAAGGTGAAGGCAGAGTTTGATGCCGCCTTCGAGAAACTGATGGCGACCAAGAATGCCAAGGGAAAGACCTACGGTGAACTGCTCAAGGCAGGCAACCTGCCTGGTACTGTCAACGTGCCACTCAAGAAGTAGTGTTGGCAGGTTCCCTCATTAAACACAAACGACCTCGTGCCCTAGCGGCCCGGGGTCGTTTTTTTGCGCAGCCGCTCTACTCGACAGCAATCTCTGTCCAGGCCTGGAAGCTCTCGCCCGGTTCAAGCAGGCGAAGCCCACTCCCCGCGCCCGCAGGCTGGAATGACCAGCCTCCGGGAACCAGCGTGTAGGGTTCGATGCAGATTGCCTCACGGTGGGGAGGAGTATAAACCACGCAGTGGGGGAAGTTCTCGTCCCATCGCAATGACAGCCGCCGCCCGCTGAGCGGGTCCAGGATCGAAGCCTCTGCAATTCCATTTTCAAACTGGACACCGGAGAAAACATCATCAAGTGTCATGGCCCCAAAGGTCATACCCGATGTAAAGTTCTCGAATTCGCCCAGCGGACTTTTTTTCCCGGTGGCAATCATCGCCTCCATCTCCCAGCGATCGCTTACCGGGAAGGCGATCCTGCATTCCTCTGCCTGTCCGCCGCCAAGCGGAAGGCGGAAATAGGCATGGCTGCCCAGCCCACAGGGCAGGGGAGTTTCACCGGGATTCTCGACCAGGAAGTCCATCACCAGGCTCCCGGCGCCAAGGCGGTACGTCAGCTCGATGCGAAAATCACCCGGCCACTGATCCAGCAGCGACGGTTCGTCAATCGATGCCTGGAATTCGCCAGTCACGCTGTCTGGTTGCTGGTCGGTCACTCGCCAGGGCCGCGTGTGGACGAAGCCGTGGATCGCGTTCCCCATGTCATCGCCAGCAGGCAGGGGGTAATCCCGGCCATCCCACTGGAGAACCGTGCCGGGAAGCCGGCCTGGAAAGGGAAAGAGAATCGGTATTCCGCTTCCGGAAGGGCTGGCCGTCCCAGCGACAAAATCCTCGGCTGCCCAAAGAATTTCGAGGGGTTGCCCGTCCACCTGGAGATCGTACCGAAAACAGTTAAACCCGAGCCCGGCATGGATATCAGCGGAGGCGACCCCCGTGGGATCGTTAATCGTAATCACGCTCATCGGGGAAATCTCCTCTTTGCCTCGATCGTCCTGAACTGGAGAGGTCTAGTTTACTGCAGCACGGCGATCGTCGACATCACCAGGAAGATCGCCAGGACCAGACCTACCAGCCAGGCCGGGCGGCGGCCCGGTTTTTCACCACCCGCCACGGGAATCAGGGTCTGGGTGACGGCGACGAAGAGGATCACAGCGAGCGCCAGCAGCCAGGGGGCCACTCCCCCCGTGCCGATCAGTGGATCTCGCTGTGCGGCAGGCATCACCACCAGCATCCAGATTCCGACCGCCAGCTGCAGGACAAGTGCCGCGAGCAGAACGCGGGCGACGGTCACGGTGAGCGGTCCCTGCTTTTCGTCCTCCTTCCTTTCAAACCAGATGATCACCAGGCAGCAGAGGACGACACCGGCAAGGATCACATGCAGCGCCTTGGTATAGACCATCGGGAGAATAATCATCTGGCGAAAATCACTTGAACTAATCGCGTTTTCCATCAACTCCGGGTTACTGCGAAGCTGGTCCAGGACGGCAAACAGGAGCGGGAAGTGGTAAAGCAGGTTGGTTCCGGCCAGCACTGCCAGGCTGCAGCGGAGGATGCTCTTTCCCCGGGAAAGATCGGGCGTGCGTTTCCACCACTTCCAGAACACGTAGACAAGTATTGCCGAGAAGGCGAGTTCGGCCAGTCCCCATTCGAGCTTCCGCCGCAGCGCACCGAGGAGCTCGCTGTAATTGTCCTGGACAAGGGAGTTCCAGATCCCCAGCACCAGTCCGCTTGCGAGGGCCAGGGCCAGCGCGGCGAGTGACCAGCCCACCAACCGCACCCCGACGCGGCGGGCGTGGACGTCACCACGAGCAGCCCGGCTGTGCAGCCATGCGGCCACAAGCGGGGCAGCGGCGGCAAAGCAGGCGCAGGCCAGGTGGATACTGCGAAGCTGCGGGGCAAGGATTGTATCGAAAGTCATCATCGACCAGGGCCTGGAACAGGGCAGGGGATCGTCGAGCCCTGATTGTCTCTGATTTCAAGCCACAGCGGGAGGGCTTTGACAGGATCGCCTTCCTGCCGGTAGCATTGGACACGACGACCGAGGGCGATTAGCTCAGTTGGCTAGAGCGCCACGTTTACACCGTGGATGTCACAGGTTCGAGTCCTGTATCGCCCACTTAGGCATTCCTTCGATTTCCTCTGATT
>JAPYUD010000372.1:0-4204 GCA_029936215.1 Pirellulaceae bacterium
AACGCCAGCGGGATGATCCGCAGGGGGAGGAAGGGAAACCATGAAATCACTTGTCCAGGTCCGGGTTGATCCCCCCAGTGGCACGATCATCCTTGACCGTCCGCAGAAGGCGAATGCCATCACTCGTTACGGGCTGGAGCAGCTCAAAGCCGCACTGGAGGATCTACACCAGGAGCAGAAGGTCCGGGCGATTATCCTGACTGGAACCGGCACGGTTTTTTCTGCCGGCACCGATCTTGTGGAACTGGAGGAAACCCGCGACGAGGTCGACCGTGATTCCCAGTGGCAGGCCGATGTCGCTTTTTACCGGGAGATCCTGCTCTCGATACTCCGTTTCCCCAAGCCAACCATTGCCGCCCTCAATGGCCCGGCATGTGGGACCGGTGCGGGCCTGGCCCTTGCCTGTGACCTGTTGATTTCTGCCGAATCGGCCTCGATTGCCTTTCCCGAGGTCAGGCTGGGGCTGGTGGCCGGTGTCTCGGCACCGCTGTTGCGATTCCGGGTGGGAGCGGCAGGTGCGGCTCGGATCCTGCTTGGTGGCCAGCCGGTTCCTGCCCCTGAACTGCTCAGTATCGGCATTGCCAGCAGCGTGGTACCTGACGACCTGGTCTGGGCCCGGGCTCACGAACTGGCCGGCGAACTCGAGGAGCTTGTCCCCGAGGCGGTCACCATGACCAAGAGGCTTCTGAACGAGACCCTCGGTGAATCTTTATCTACCGAGATGTCGGTGGGAGCGGCGATGATGGCGACGGCTCGCACCACCGAGTCCGCCCAGCAGGCGCTAGAAAAGTGGAAGGGTGAAAGTCCCGCGCCGTGAGGATCAGTCGCTCAAAGCCGCAATCCGACCATCATGCAGTGCAGAGGCGACCAGGGCGGCCGAGATTCCATGCTCTCCCATCGCTTCCAGGTCCGCGTCACCACGAACACCTCCCCCGGAAATCCACTCCACATCCGGGTAAGCGTCTCGTAGTTGCCGGCAGAGCTCGAGCGTGGGGATACCGGCTCCCATACCGACTCCTGCCAGATCCAGCACGATCAGCCGGCAAAAGCCCGCGGCAATTGCCAGTGCGGCAATCTCCATCGCCGCCCGCGGCCAGTGGCCAGAACGGTCCAGCGGCTCTCCCTGCTGCAGGTCCAGGCTGAAGACGGCCCGGGAGGGGTCGATCACCTGAAGGCATTCTGCCAGTTGCCGGGGGGAATCGACCGATTCAAGTCCCACGATGACCCGGGCCTCCAGGTCTGCCTGGCTGAAAATGTCCAGCAATTGCTGGCAGCCCCGCGGCGTGCCGGTACCGGCATCAATCCAGGCGGGAACGCCGGCAGATGCAATAGCCTGCAGCGATTCCCGGTCAGGGTCGCTCCCTCCAATCGCATCCAGGTCGGCAACGTAGATCTGCTCGGCTGCGTAACGATCGACCAGGGCTCTGGCCACCTGGCCTGGTTCTGCTCCCTCGACCAGCTGACTCTCGATTGGCCGGTACAGATCACGCTGGCCGGCAACACCCCGCACGACAAGGCCATCTTTCAGGTCGATGACAGGAATAATTCGCACGGTCGAATACTACAACAGTCGACAGGGCCTGCCGCCTAGAGAGGGAAGTCGTCCTCGGCCGCATCCTGCTTGAACAGTGGCATGTGCCGGTAATAAACTTCCAGGATCATGGTCGCCATCGAGGTATCGTAGAGCCGACCACCGGACTTGGCACCATGATCTCCCCCGATATACCAGCTTCCCTTTTCAGCACCCGCCTTGGACTGCGTGTTGACCATCTGGTCACGCATCACTGTATTCCACCGATCCCATTCGTCTCCACCATAGTGGCGCAAGATCTGGGTGGCGTAGTAGTTGTAGTACATGTTCTTGGTAGGACCCTGCTTGTCCAGCACGGCAACCCCACCCTGAAGGGCGCCGTGATCCTTCTTCCAGCCAAGGTACATGCGGCACAGCAAACCGACTGCGTTGGTGGCAGCACGGGAACCGGGGGTCGTGTAACCATAACTGGAACCGCTATTGGCCTGCACCGAATCGAGGAAGTGGTAGGCTCCCTTGACCGTGCCTGGCGGCACCTTCAGGTAAGCCATGTGACCACTCTTGAGAGCCATCACCTGCCAGCCAACCACGGAGGTATCACCCGCTTCACGTGGGCGGTAACGCCAGCCACCACCTACCGGATCCTGGGCATAGACGATGAAGTTCAGCGACATCTGGGCAAAGGGCATGTAGTCCTTGCGATGCGTCATACCGTAGGCTTCGCAGAGGGTAATCGCACAGAGTCCGTGGGAGTACATCCGGCCACCGGAATCGGTATAGTCGGCCATCCCGTTGGCAATTTTCACGTTCCCCTTCTGCGGCTGCACATAGGTCAGGAAGTGAATTCCTCGTTCGACGCAGCTTGACCACTCACGAGTTTTCTGGTCCTTGCTCTTGAGCATCTCCTTGGTCGGAACCATGCCATATCCCAGGAACGGCAGCAGCGCCATGGCGGTCGCCCCGTTGCGAGCTTCTGCCAGGGAGCCAGGGTTCTTGGTCGAGCGATTCCCAGGACCGATCGTGTGGTTAAAACTCCAGCCGCCGTCAGGTAGCTGGTGCCGCATGATCCAGTCGAGGGCATTTCGAACCGCATCATCACTTTCCTTGGTACCCCCGTTGTCAGCCATCATCTGGCCACGGGCAGCAGCGCCTCGACCCTCGAAGCCGGCTCCGGTGACGTTACTGATCCGCTGCGTGAGATCGGTCTTGGGTGCCACGCGGTCGGCAAAATCAGTGAACTCGATTTCTGCCGGTGCCGCTTCGATGTCGTCCGCCACGTCAATTGGCTGAACTTCCATCACTGGCTCAGAATCCACCGCCACCGGCGTGTTGAGGTCCACCGTTTCCACCTCGATCGGCTCATCGATCGGTTCATCCAGCGGTTCGACGAATTCCTCATCCAGCACGTCGGAAATGTTCGAGTTGATGACCAGCCGTTCTTCCTCTTTTCCCTCCAGCACGAGATAGCCAAGCACGATCAGGATCGCGGTGTGCACAAGCAGGCTGATCAGCCAGCTGGGAACGGCATTCATCAAGAGAAAACGATGACGACGACGGGGCGTTTCGGTTTCGGACTCATCATCCATCGGTTCTTCCGCCACGGACTCATCATCCATCGGTTCTTCCGCCACGGGTTCGGCAGCTGCCGGTTCTTCCGCCACGGGTTCGGCAGCTGCCGGTTCTTCCGCCACGGGTTCGGCGTCTGTCAACGGTGGGGGTGCAACTGCCTGCGGCTCGGCTCCAGGGCCCACCGGCTCAAGGTCTGCCGGCGCTGCGGATTCCGGTTCGCCCGTTAACTGTTCCGCCGCTTTAGGATCATGTTGCTCGGACATGGATTTGTCGACTCCTGCCTTCGTCTGGCGCCCTGTTTAGAAATGCGTACACGCGACGATACTTCGATTATAACGCGCGCAACTCGCCCTTCACCTCTTCCAGAAGATTTTACCTGCAATTATTGTATCGGAACATCCTACACTGAGTAGTTAACGACATGCGGACGACCGCTGGAATTCAACCGCTGGTGACCAGTATCTCAGCCCCTTTTCCAGCCCCGCACCTGTCGCGAAGAGGACTTTTTTGGTTAGAATCAGGAATCGTGGCAGGGAGTTCAGGCATGCCCAGGCGGCCTTCCTGTACTCGCTCCCTTGCATGCGACACTTGAGTTCGTTTTATTTGCGGGAACAAGTCATGGCAAAAAGCAAAAAAAAGGCGGAGACCATCTTCCTGGTCTGCCAGGAAACTGGGGACTACAACTACACGCTGCGCCGCAAGCCAGGTGGCGAGCGGCTGGAGTTGATGAAGTACAGCCCCCGGCTACGAAAACACACGAAGCACGTTGAGAAGAAGAAGTAACCAGCCTTCAAGCTGGTAATGGATTGTCTTTCTTTCGCCTTGCGGTCCAGGATGACATGAGCAAGCGCTGGCGCATCCGTCCCCATGATTCCGACCAACTGGCACGGCTGGAAAAAATGGCCGGCGTACCACCGGTCGTGGCCCAGTTGCTGCTGAACCGGGGAATCACCGACGAGCAGGCAATCCGCCAGTTCCTCGAAGCGCCAATGCTGGACCTGCACGATCCGGAACTGCTGCCCGGGATCCAGGACGCTGCCGACCTGGTGATGGCAACCATCGCCGCCGGAAAACGAATCACCATCTACGGGGACTATGATGCAG
>JAPYUD010000373.1:0-4204 GCA_029936215.1 Pirellulaceae bacterium
GAATATCGGTGACCCGGACAAGGCCAGGCGAACACAGACGATCGAGAACCACCGCAAGTGGATCGATGCGGCGAGGTTCCTGGGCTGCCATTCGATTCGCGTGAATGCCGGTAGCGCCGGCACCTACAAGGAGCAGGTCGGCTATGCGGCGGACGGACTTGCCAGGCTGACCGAGTTCGGTGCCGAACAGGAAATGAACGTGATCGTTGAAAATCACGGGGGCCTGAGCAGCAATGCGGACTGGCTCAGCGAGGTCATCACCCGGGTCGATCACAAGCGATGTGGGACCCTGCCGGATTTTGGCAACTTTCGCATCAAGGACGGTGAGAGTTATGATTCCTATCGAGGGATCAAGAAGCTGATGGCCTGGGCCAAGGGAGTCTCTGTCAAGGACCGGGTCTGGGATGACAAGGGGAACCAGTCAGCACTGGATTATGACCGGATGTTAAAAATCGTGCTCGACACCGGCTTTGATGGCTACTGCGGGATTGAATTTGGTGGTTATGCCAACCTCAACAAGTCACGCATAACGCTGGAAGAGTCACGGAAGCGACTATCGTGATAACCGGAATGAAGACTGCTTTGATGCCACGACTTTTGTGTGCGGTTCTGCTGGCGGTTGTCATCTCCCGCTCTGCCGCAGCCGTCGAGCAGATCCCTCCCCTGGCCAAGGGATTGCTGGCGACCGAAAAACTGGTTGCCGACGGGACCTGGGTCGATCCTGCCCTGGCAGCTCGCTTCCGCCAGGTGAAGCGGGTGAAAGTCTCGATCTGGTTTGAAGAGCAGTTGCTTGGCGATGGGCAGGCTTACCGCCGCCGGGCCGGGGAGTTTGCCGGCCAAAAGCGATCCGAGCTGCGAGCTGCCGCCATCGAGACGCTCAAGGCGATCCACGCACGGAGCTGGAAAAAAGCACAGCCTGATATCAGGAAGCTCGTCAAGCAGCGGGCGATCAGCGCCGTGGAGCCGTTCTGGATCGTCAACGGCTTCAGCTGCACCACCAGCGAGGACCAGCTCGAGAGCATCACGTCGATCCCGGGTGTGAAGATGATCTTTGCCAGGCCCCAGCGCGGGGTCAACCGGCCGCCGGCGGCAGCGCGTCCGCCCAGCTTTGCGGCTGCAGAGCCGGAGGCGTTTGATCCAAATCGCTACAAGCATCCCTGGTACATACGATCCCTGCAGGCCGACCGGGTCTGGCGGGAATTCCAGGTGACCGGGCGAGGGACACTGAACGTCGTGCATGACTTCAACTTCGCCTTCTCCGACAATCTTACCGGCAACCTCTATCGCAACCCGGATGAGATCCCGGCCAACGGCAAGGACGATGACAGGAACGGCCTGGTCGACGACTACCATGGCTTTAATTTCGATGCCGGAACCGCGGTGCTGACCTATAACGAGGCCCCGGCCGAGAGCTTCTCGCCCCAGTCGATGCATGGCTTCATGTGCGCGGCGATAGTCTGCGGACGAGGGGTCCCTGGCAAGCCGTACGAGTTTGGCATCGCGCCCGAGGCTCGCTGGGCCGGCGTGGTCGGAAGCACACGTCTGGAACAAGCGGTGCAGTGGGCGGCCCAGCAGGGCGCGGACACGTACAGCATGAGTTTCTCGGTTCCTGGCCTGGGGGAGTACCGTTCCCACTGGCGGAAGATCATGGAGCAGGGCTCGCTCTGTGGCATTTTCTTTGTCTCCGGTGCCGGGAACTTTGCCCAGTCGGCAGAGCTGCCGGTCCAGATGCGGGTTCCCGAGGATATTCCCGACGTGGTCTTTGCCGCGGCCGGGGTCCAGCGGAACTTGGATCGCACTCCATTTTCCAGCCAGGGGCCGGTCGAGTGGGCGACCGAGCATTACCAGGACGGAATGGTACAGAAGCCCGAGGTCTGTGCCTTTAACATGGGGCTGCCGGCATTACTTCGAAATGGCGAGGTCCGCCCCGTGGGGCTCAACGGCAATTCCTTTGCCGGGCCAATGTTCTGCGGAGCGATTTCCCTGATGCTCTCTGCCGATCCGGACCTGTTACCCTGGGACCTGAAGCAGATCATCACCTCCACCGCGACCGATGTGGCGGCAGAGGGAATCGACAGCCAGACCGGCCATGGCCTGATCAACTGTTACCGTGCTGTCAGGGAAGTCCTTCGCCGCAGGGCGGTTCGCGAGGGCACCGACCCGGCCTCGTACAGTGGACGAGAAGCAGGGGACGAGATTGATGTTTCGGCGATCCAGAAGCGGCTGGCCAGGCGACAGATCGTGATCGCGCGGGTTGTGGCTGGCAGCCAGGCAGAGAAGCTGGGTCTGAAGGTAAATGACGTTGTGCTGCGAATCAGCGACCAGCCGGTCACCGCACCCGACCAGATTCGCAAGGCCATTGCCAAAGCAGTCCAGGACAAGGTCGAGGAATTGTCGCTGGTGGTTCAGCGCGGGGGCAAGGAGATGAAGTTCACCATCCAACCTGGCCAGCTGGGTGTGGGGGTCGCCGCTCTCTTTGCTCAACCGGTATTTGAGTGAGGGGGAAGCATGCAGAGGTCAGTCTACGAACCTGAAAAAGATCCAGTCACGTGATCAGACGAATCCTTTTCGCATTTTTTATCGTCACCATCTCCGCAACCAGCTTTGCGGCTGAGCGGTATCCCAATGTGGTCCTGCTGCTGGCCCGGATTTCTGTTACATCGCTACCGAAAGGTTACATGGCGGTGAAGGGGACGACCGACAAGGACAATAGCGCGATTCACCAGGCTTATGTGAATGGTCGCATGGCGGGCCTGACCGAACAGCAAATGGGCCGGGTTGCCCGGCTCTGGGAGGAACGCCAGCGGATTGACGACAAGATCCAGAATGCCGGCGCCGAGTTTGTCAGGATCATGGAGTTCGTGGCCAGGGAGGATAAGTAAAGGGTGTGTAAAAAGCAGTAGTCAACAACGAAGAGCCACGCGGCTTTTTTGTTTCGCGCAGACGGAATATATTTAACAGTCGAAGATCCGACGAAAGAAACAAGGGGAAGTGTGATGAAGAATCTTGCACTCGTTTTGGCACTCGTACTTATCAGCCTGCCGGCGATGGGACAGGACAAGAAACCGGTCAAGAAGCCAAGCGGAGAGGCAGTCAAGAAAGTTGCCTCGCAGCCAGACCTGGAGGCACTGGGGGCCAAGCTCAAGGTGGCTGTGGCTGCCGGTAAGCTGACCGAGAAAGAGGCAATTGCCATCTACGAGAAGGCCGAGGCGGGCCAGGGTAAATCGAAAGAGGGTGCCAAGCCCAAGGCCATAGTAAAACCCGCCGTAAAGCCAGGCGCGAAGCCTGTTGTAAAACCCGGTGCGAAGCAGGTTGCAAAACCCGTTGCCAAGCCCATCAAGGTGGACCTGGCAGAAGCCTACGAGAAGGTTGCGAGAGAAGTTCGAGCGGCTGTCAAGGCAGGGAAAATTACTGAAGAGCAGGCCAAACAAAAGCTGGCCACCTTCAAGAAACAGCTTGGTGCCAAAGTACCGGCCAAGGGTGGAGTCAAGAAGCCGGCTGCAGCAGGTTCTGATCTTCTTGAGCTGTTTCAACTTGTCGAAAAGGGAGAGTTAACCGCCGAGGAAGCGATCAAGAAATACAAGGCGGCAAGGGCAAAGAAAGAGTTTCCTGGCAAGAAATCGCTGCCGGAAAAAAAATAAAACCTCCCGAAGCTTAAGGAGCGACCGTTATGAGAACGACGTGCTGGCTATCAATCTTGTTTCTCCTGAGCGTTGGCTGTATCCATTCGGAGAATGGTCCTCCCGTCAAACCGGCGGGGGTGGATCCCGTGCCGCTCTCTTCTGAAGCCCAGCTTGACCGGGATGCTGCCTGGGAAGATCTGCAGGCACTGCTGGCGGAATATTATCAAGTGCTGCCGCGGCAGGATGTGAAAGAACTTCTGGTGAATGCTGGTGGAACGTCCTATAGCCAGCGTTTTGCAGCCGAGCTGGGAGAGATGGGAAGCTGGCCGACAGGAGGAGCTCTCTATATCTATGGTTGGAAGGGCGAGAGCTCTTACTACACGATTGTTGTCCGTACCGAGGGAACCAACGTGGACCTGAATGGCGAAACCAGCTTGCTGGAAAAGCGAGAGTTCAAGGTAAGCGAGTAACAAGCTGACAAGCCCCGCCCGCGGGAGACCGCCAAGCGATGAACCGGCAGACCACCGTTGGACGGGGCTTCTTTCAGCTTTAGCGACCTCTCGAGGGTGGTCGCTGCGGCC
>JAPYUD010000005.1:0-24130 GCA_029936215.1 Pirellulaceae bacterium
GACAGTGATCAGCGGCAGGAAGATTCCAAGCGTTTCATGCATCCTGGGAAAATACCGGTCGAGTGCCATTTCCAGGATCTGGACCATCGCTGCAATCACACCGATATAACTGATCAACCCCAGGAAAGAGAGGTCGACATCTCCGGCACCAGCCCAGGCCAGGGCGCCTGGTTTGAGCAGGAACTGGTAGATCAGGTTGTTGACCGGGATCGTGATGGTCTGGATAACGATTACCGCTGCCCCCAGGCCAACCGCTGTCTTGACATTCTTTGAGACGGCAAGGAACGTGCACATTCCAAGGAAGTAGGCGAGGGCCAGGTTTTCCACGAAAACCGATTTTGTCAGCAGGCTGAGATATGCTTCCATGGCTAGTGCTCCTCCTGTTGGTCTGGTTTCCAGGTGCGCAGCCCCCAGACGATGAAACCGATCAGGAAAAAAGCGCTGGGGGGGAGGAGCATCAGCCCGTTGGGGACGTACCAGCCCCCCTCGCTGGCGAGTGGCAGCAGGGGATACCCCATCACGCTCCCGGATCCGAAAAACTCTCGCAGCAGGCCGACCAGCAGGAGGATGAAGCTATAGCCGAGTCCGTTTCCAATCCCATCGAGGAAACTTGCCTTCACGCTGTTTTTCATGGCAAACCCTTCCGCACGGCCCATCACGATACAGTTGGTGATGATCAAGCCGACAAAGACGGTCATGTCCTTGCTGATCTCGTACATGTAGGCCTTGAGGATCTCGTCCACAAGGATGACCAGCGAGGCGATGACGGTCATCTGGACGATGATCCGGATACTGCTGGGGATGTGGTGACGGATGAAGCTGATCGTGGCGTTGGAGAGTGCCAGCACAAAGATCACCGCGGCACACATCACCAGTGACGTTTCCAGCTTGGAGGTGACCGCCAGGGCCGAGCAGATTCCGAGGACCTGGAGCGCAATCGGGTTGTCTGAAAAGATCGGCGTCAGCAGGACGTCTTTTGATTTTGTCTTTGCCATGATTCGGTTTTCTGTGTCCTAGTCGCCACCGGTCGAGAGGGTTTCCAGGAAAGGACGTTTGTCGAGAAAGGTGCCGAAACCGTCAGGACCCAGCCAGAAATTGACGAGATTGGATACTCCGCGAGTGGTAATTGTTGCCCCTGCCAGGCCGTCCACCTGGTAACTGGGATCGGAAGCCCTGCCACGGACAACCTCGACCTTGACTTTCCCCTCACGGTCAAACGCGACCTTGCCCTGCCACTGCTGCTTCCACTTGGGGTTGTCGACCTCTCCTCCCAGGCCAGGGGTTTCCTTGTGGTCATAGAAAGTAATTCCCTCGATTGTTTCCAGGTTTGCATCGAGTGAAATGAACCCGTAGAGGGTGGACCAGAGTCCATAGCCACGAATGGGGAGAATGACCTGTTTCAGCTCACCCTGCTCACGGTAAAGGTAAACAAAGGAGTATTTCTCCTGCCGCTTGATGGTTGCCTTGTCCCTGGAGCGTTCCAGCAGGTTGTACTGTCCCTCGGTTTGAAGTGCCTCTTTGACGTCATAGGAGTCCGGCTCGATCACGTTGGGTCCAACAAACTGACCGCTGGCAAGTTCAACCATGCGTCGCTCAATCTTGTCGGTGTAGACCTGATTGATATCGACGGTCTCGTTGTAGAGTCCGCAGCACTCGAGGATGTTCCGGTAGAACTCTTGCTCCGCATTCTGATCTTGCCGCTCGCGCAGGCTGACCGCCGTGATCGAGACGAGGACTGAGCAGACGACGCAGAGAACGCCGGCCACCAGCAACGTATTGGCGACACTGTCACGGCGCATGTCGAGCGATCCTCTTCTTGATGTGAGACTGGACAACGAAGTAGTCAATCAGGGGAGCAAAGACGTTACCAAACAGAATGGCAAGCATGATTCCCTCCGGATAAGCAGGGTTAACGACACGTATCAAGATGGTCATGGCGCCAATCAGGAAGCCGTAAATCCACTTTCCGGTGGATGTCATGGCTGCGGAAACCGGGTCGGTTGCCATGAAAATAGCACCAAAGGCAAGCCCGCCGACGACCAGGTGTTCCCAGGGAGCCATTTGGAACATCGGGTTGGTATCACTCCCGAGCGACCAGAGCAGTGCCGCAAAACTCATCGCTCCTGTGAACACGGCTGCCATGATTCGCCACGAGCCGATACCGGTTGCAACAAGGACCAGGGCGCCGAGCAGGCAGGCGAGCGTTGAGGTTTCTCCCATGGAACCGTTGGTCCAGCCGAGAAAGGACTGGGTCCAGTCAAAGTTGATGGTCTCCATTGCGACAGCCGAAGGGGAAGCCGCAGAGAGTGACCCCAGGGTGGTGGCTCCACTCACCGCATCGAGCTGTTGGCCAGCAGCATTCCAGATCGAGTTATCTCCGGTCAACTGGCTGGCGTGGGCAAAATAAAGAAAGGCCCGGCCGGTGAGGGCAGGGTTAAGAAAGTTTCTGCCGGTACCCCCAAAGACTTCCTTTCCAATCACGACACCGAAACTCACTCCCACCGCGACCTGCCAGAGTGGGATGGTGGGAGGAAGGGTGAGTGGAAAGAGCATCCCGGTAACCAGGAACCCCTCGTTTACCTCGTGGCGCCGAACACATGCAAAGAGCACTTCCCAGGCACCGCCGACTGCCATGCAGACGAGGTAGCTTGGCAGGAAATAAAGTCCACCGTGAACCAGGTTGCTGAGAGTGGAAGCAGGATCCAGCTCAAGACCAAGGCCATGTAGAAACCAGCCTCGCCAGCCTTCCAGGGTGGTCACCCCCACTTCCTGGAAGATGAGGTTTGCCTGGTAACCGGTGTTGGCAAAGGCCATCAGGATACAGGGGAGCAGGGCGACCAGTACTGTCCCCATCATCCGCTTCAGGTCCAGCGAATCACGAATATGGGAGGGGCTCGTTGTGACCGTTGACGGGGTGTAAAGGAAGGAATCGAATGCCTCGTAGATCGGGTAGAATTTTTCACAGGACCCACCTTCCTCGAAGCGGGATGCCTGGGAATCAAAAAATCGGCGAAGAAATCCCATCGGGTGCCCCTATCCTTCCTCTTCGATCTGCGCAAGGTTCTCACGCAGGATGGAGCCATACTCGTATTTCCCCGGACAAACAAAGGTGCAGAGTGCAATGTCCTCCTCGTCCAGCTCCAGGCAACCCAGTTGCTGGGCCTGCTCGGTATCCCCCACGATCAGTGCGCGCAGCAGGAATGTGGGCAGGATGTCCAGCGGCATGATTTTCTCGTAGCAGCCAATGGGGACCATTGCTCGAGGACTCCCTTGCAGGGAGGTGGTGAAATCAAATTGCCGCGAGCGACCGGTGAGGGCCGAGGCAAAAACTCGTTTGATAGAGAACTTGTTCCAGCCCGGACGCTGCCAGCCAAGGAACTCGCGCTGGCGTCCCTCCTCCAGGATGGAAAGCTGGTAGTGGTAACGCCCCAGGAAATGGACTGGCTCAACAAGATGGCGGCCTGACAGGACCGATCCGGAAATCAGGCGAATGTCTGTTTCCATCTGCCCCGCCTCGAGTTCCGCTGCTGCCAGTTCGTAAAGGTTGGTTCCTGCCTGTGTCCTTAGTAGACGGGGATTGGTCACTGGTGGGCCCGCGATCGAGATGACACGATTGTTGTCTAGTTCTCCACTCCGGAAGAGGTTTCCGATTGCGATCACGTCCTGGTAATGGATGTACCAGACGGTGTGGTTGATTGTCACAGGGTCGATGAAGTGAATATGGGTTCCAGGCAGTCCTGCCGGGTGAGGGCCGGCAAACTCATGGACTTCCACTGCAGCAACATCCCTGCCAGGGATCGTTGAGCCTTCCGCTGTACAGAGGTGCACTGGGCCATCGCTTAGCCGGCTAATGATCTGCAATCCAGCCACAAAGGCTGCCGGTTGTTCATCGATCACGTGCTGGGGGTCTGGTGCCAGGGGGTTCGTGTCGATGGCAGTGACAAAGATCGAGCGTGGGGTCGTGGAGGGGTCTGGGACCTTGCTATAGGGTCGGGTGCGGAGAGAAGTCCAGGCACCACTCTTGAGCAATTGCTCGATGACAATTTCACGGGTGAGCTGGCTGGTATCATCGCCGTGGGCAGTGAACCTCTCCTGCTCATCCCCCTTCACGTCAATTATCACTGATAGCAACCGGCGCTTGTGGCCGCGCTCTATTGCCGTGACGATTCCGGCGGCCGGCGAGGTGTAGTGGACCTGTGGGTTTTTCTTGTCCGTGAATAGCAACTGTCCCTTGCGAACGGGATCTCCCGACTTGACGGCCATTGTTGGCTTGAGATCGGGGTAATCATCTCCCAGCAGGGCGACCTGCCTGGCAGGGGCAGCGTTCTCGATCGACTGGCGCGGTTTTCCCTTGAGAGGGAGATCCAGGCCTCGCTTGGTTCGAATCACCATGGGCTCAATTACCCCCGGTTGTGAAAAAATTCACAAACTAGGGTGTTAACAAACACGTGTTTTCCTCTTTGGCACATGCTCATTGTGAAAAAAAGAACAATGTCTCGCAAGGCTCTCTAAGCAATTTCCTTCCTTTTTGGGGGGCAGGGAAAGAGATTAGCTGCAGTTCTGCAGAATGAACTGGCTGAGGATTTCGGTCGCCTGGTGAAGCTGCTCCAGTTCAATCCATTCGTCTACCGTATGGGCCTGGTCGATACTCCCAGGACCGAAGACCACCGTGGGAATTTCTCTTGATGAAAAAGCATGGGCGTCAGTCCCAAAGGGGACGCCGATCCAGTTTCCCTCGTGTCCGCAGGCCTGGATGGCCGTGCTGAGAGATGTTGCCAGCTCAGCATTACACTCGTCCGACAGGCCTGGTTTTGCCAGGTACGGCTTGTCGAATTCGATTCCGGTATCACCTTCCGATACGTTCTCCTTGAGAAAATCGAGCACGTACTCGACGGCGTGCGCGTAGGCGGCCTGGGCGTCATCCCCGGGAAGAACACGGCGATCGATCTCGATCTGGCAATGGTCCGGTACGGTGTTGACGCTGATCCCACCCTCGATAAGACCGACGCTGATTGTCGGTTTCCCCACCCACTTGTCTTCTCCCAGCGTCCCCACGACCTCCGCAGCATATTGCTCCAGGGCCCGGAGGACGTGACCCATCCGGAAGATGGCACTGGTCCCCAGCTGGGGCTGGCTGCTATGGGCGGCTTTTCCGCGTGCATGACAATGCCCTCGTGCCGTCCCCTTGTGTGCCACGACGACATCCAGCATTGTCGGCTCGGCCACGATCACACCATCCGGTGCCCGGGGAAGCCAGCCATCGGTTTCCCATAACTCGGCCATCGTCTGTGCTCCCGAGAAACCATACTCCTCGTTGACCGAGCAGGCCATCACGAGAGTCGGCATTCCCTCCGGGCGTTCCTTTGCATAGCGTGCGAAGTTGGTCAGCATGCAGGCCATGCCCCCCTTGATGTCGCATGAACCACGGCCGTACATGCGTCCATCCCGGATGACCGGGTCAAAGGGATCGATTGTCATCCCCTCCACTGGTACCGTGTCCTGGTGCGCCTCGAAAACCAGGATCGAACCACCATCGAGCGGATCTCGGTCCCCGTCAATTCGAGCAATAATGTTCTCCCGCCTCGGCGCGATCTCCTGGCGACAACATGGCACGCCCAGCTCCGTAAACCATCGTTCGAGCTGGTCGGTGACGGCATATTCAAAATACTCGTCGCCACTCACATCGCGTCCCATGGGATTGATGCTGGGAATGCGAACCAGCTGCTGGAGGATTTCGATGACTTCCCATGACATGACAAATTACCCCAGGAACTGGTTTTTCTAACTGTTTCGAACGAGCACGTGTCCCATCATAGCGAACAGATCCCATCTCACAACTTTCTTGTGCGACTGGGGAAGTTTGCCGGTTTTATCGAATATTCCTTCAATGCCGGGTGTGCCGATTGCCGATCCAACTCTTGGTTAATAAACCTTCGCGCATGCCATGCGCCATGCAGCGAAGCACGAAAACTGAGATAAGAGCGCACTTGAACGGGGGGGGATTTCCATGGTCCGTCGTAGTCTCTTGGTCATGGTCTGTGCCATGCTGTTTTCTACTTGCATGATGACATCCATTGGCGACGCCGATGAACGGGCATACGGTCGCAATTGGGGAAGCGCTTACAGTAACCAGAACTGGAAAAAGTTCTACCATTACCCGTACGTCTACTATCCACGAAACTACTGGGGTCAGGAATACTACCAGAGTGGCCAGGATATGTATCACCGCTATCCACAGGAAATGCGTATCCCGGTCTACAACAAGAGCTGGCACAACTACTATCCTGGTGCCCGCAGGTATCATTCCGGACACCATTTCATCCTGGACGTCTTCTAGTCCAGTTGGAGCACTGGTCACAACGGGTCTTACTGGGGAGTTCGCCCCTCGGCGATCTCGCGTTCCCATTCGTCCATCAGTGGCCAGTCGACTGCGCAGGTACCAAAATCGGCCATGTGGAGGTAAGTCTCCAGCCGACTGATTGTCCTGTCGAGCAGGTCATCATCCTTGCGAAAGACAGGGCCATGGCTTGGAAGTAGCCACTCGACGTCACTGGCACGGATTCTGCGAAGCGACGTGATAAACTCTGTCAGGTCACTGCCATGGTGGGCATCAATGGCGCCGACACAGCCATCCCGGTAGATGTTGTCTCCGCTAAACAGCAGGTTGTCGAGGCGAAATGAAAGCTGGCTGTTGGTATGGCCGGGCGTGAGCCAGACTTCCAACTCCAGGTTGCCGACGCGGACCTTGTCCCCCTCGTCGATCGTGATGTCTACTTCTACTGGCGGCATATCGAGATCAAGATCCTGGGCCTCGATACTGGCGAACGTCAACAACTTGTCCCCCTCGGCAAGTGGTTTCACCGCCGCCGGGTGGGAGAACAGGTCGGTCTTAAGCAGTTGCTTTGCCTTGGCCATTCCCTGGATATGGTCCACATCCGCATGGGTCGCAATCAGACCCCTGCACTGGGAAAGCGGGAAATCAAGCTGTCGAATCAATTCGATGATCTCGTCGACAGATTCCTCATAGCCGATATCGATCAGCACCCACTCATCCTGGTCAAAGATGAGGTAGACGCAGCAGCCAATCACGTGGCCAGCCTGGTTATTTATCTCGATAACGTGTGGAAAGATCGTTTTTCGCGCGTACATAAATAATGATCGTCCTTCCGACACAGATTCAATCCGCCGACGCGATTCTAAGACCGTTCCACATCATCTTCAACCGTCTGGATCGTTGCCACCGGCCAGGATTGCTGACAGGCCTGCACTGAACTGGGGGAATTCGAGTGTCAGGTCGAGTGATGCGAGCATCTTCTGGTTACTCACTCTCTTGCTGCTCAAGGCCCGCTGGGCTCGCCCGGAGTCTCCCCCGGGATCCTCAAAACAGACGGGGGGAGCATCGAGTTGCCGGCAGAGTTCCTTGAAGTAGTCTTCCCGCCGGAGAGGGCAACTATCAGCCACCAGCAACAGGTCGGGAAACTCACTGGCATCCGCCGCAGCGACCACCACGCGGGCAGCATCATCCACGTGGATTAGGTTCAGCCAGCCTTCCGGGGATGCGGCAATTATTTTCCCGGCTCGCACCTCCTCACGACGAGGAATCCTGCCGGGCCCGTAGATTCCACCCAGGCGAAGTATACATTTCTCGAACGCCGGCCCATCCGGCAGAAGGACTCCTTCGCTCTCAAGCAGGTTCTCGGCATCGAAACATGCCAGGCCACCTTCCCGTACAGGCTGGCAGGGTGATTCTTCATCGACCCACTGGCCATCCTCCTGTCCATAGACCCCTGTGGAACTGATGTAGAGGAACCGGCTGCATTTCCCCCAGGAGATGTTGGACAGTACGTTTCCAAGTGCATCGACAAAAAAGCTCCGGATGGACTGGTCGCCGGAACGATCAAAGCCAACGGCATAGAGAACCGTGTCAACCGTGGGGAGTATGGAAAGTGCCGAGTGGTCACGGATGTCGGCCACCAGTGGAATAATACCGTCCTGCTCAAACTCATCTGCCCTGGCCGGATCACGTGTGACGGCGAAGACGGTATCCCCCATCTTGAGCCATCTTCGAGCGACTCGCCGCCCGAGGTAACCACAGCCAATAACAAGTCGCTCCATAGGTGTCATCCGCTATCCGCAGAAGGAATCTCATGGCCAGTCGTCGTAACTGGCAAAACCCGTAATTGTCATTATAGCGCTGCTAAATGTTAGAATCTTTAGGCCCGCGGGTCGAGAACTCGGCCGTTTTTTCGTTTATCATGGAAGCAATTGAATTCTCCAGGGAGATATTCTCTCCCTGGATTATTGGTGTCATCATCTCCAGCAGGAAGTGGATATCGTGAAACGACAAGCTCTCCAGGCTGCCCTTTATTCCTGCCTCCTGTTGTTCAGCTTCTCGCTGTCATCAATTGCACAGGAAAAACCAGCAGAAGGAAAATCCAGCCAGGGCCGGGCCAAGGCAGAAAAGACCACCAATCCGTTACTCCAGGCACGGGGGCGATTGCAGAAGATCTTCCAGGGCCAGGCACCCAGGGATGCCCATGATGTCAAGGCGATGCAGAAGCATGTTCAGTTGCTTGTCGAGAAGCTGTCCCCTGCCACTGTCGGTGTTGGCGTGGGAGCGGCACAGGGGAGTGGGGTGATCATTGACAAGGAGGGCCTGGTCCTGACTGCCGCTCATGTGGCGGGACGACCTGGCCGGAGCGCAATCATTTTAATGCCGGACGGGAAGCGATATCCGGCCACGACGTTGGGGATGGATCGATCGATGGATGCCGGGATGCTCAAGATCAAGCTGCCGGAATCCGAGGAAGAAAGAGCAAAGATAGAACTTCCTGTCGCAGAAATTGCCGAGGCAGATTCAGTGAAGCTGGGACACTGGTGCCTTGCCCTGGGACACCCCGGGGGTTTCCAGCCTGACCGCCCGCCCGTTGTCCGGCTGGGCCGCGTTATCCACAGGTACAAGGACGTGATCACGACCGACTGTACTCTCATCGGTGGTGATTCCGGGGGCCCCCTGTTTGACATGAGCGGGAGAGTAATTGGTATTCACAGTCGTATTGGGCAGCAACTGGTGCACAACGTGCATGTTCCAATCGAGGCATATATTGACTCCTGGGACCGTATGGCCAGCAGTGAAAGCTGGGGAGATGTTCCGGGGCGACCCTACATTGGAATCCGGGGAAGCGATGAATCGCCCGATCCGGTTGTTACCGAGGTCCTTGACGGTGGTCCTGCCTCGAAGGCTGGTATTCAACCCGGGGATGTGATCATCCAGTTTGGTGAGGAGCAGATCGAGACTTTCGAGGCCCTTCAACTGGCCGTCGGAGTCCGCCGCCCTGGTGAAAAGGTCAAGTTGATTGTGCAGCGTGAGGACAAGAAGGTGGAACTCCAGGTGGAGGTGGGTGAACTGGATGGAACCGCCAGTCGGAAACATCCTCCTGTTCTGCCAGTGCGGGCAAATGGATACCCGGGACTTGTCCAGTACATCACGATGTACCGACCTCCCGGGGCAAACGAGCGGAATCACGAGAGTATCAAGGGAGCGTTTTCCGCGATCAGTGCGGATGCCACTCGTGCCACGGTTCGGATCAGTGAAAAAAAGAAGGGACTCGCGCTGGGAGTTATCGTTTCGGAGGATGGCCTGGTTATTACCAAGGCGAGCCAGGTTCTGAACAAGGAGGATGAGCTCCGTGAGGTCATCTGTGAGTTAAGTGACAAGCGAGATTTCAAGCCCAAGTTGGTCGCCATCGAAAAAAGGCATGACATCGCCCTCCTCCAGATTAATGCCAGGAAATTAACCGCCATCACATGGTCCGATGAACCAGATGTTCCCGGCCTGGGCAGCTGGCTGATTACCACGGGAATCCGTGAAACACCTGTTTCCATTGGTGTGGTCAGTGTTGACCTGACAGAGGTCAAGGGGGGCGTGCTGGGGATCCTGCTTGGTGAATCAGACAACGGCACATTCATTGAAAGAGTGATGGACGGCGGGGGCGGTGCACGCGCGGGCCTGAAAGACGGTGACGTGGTAACAAAGGTAAATGACGTGGAAATGAAGGATCGCCAGATGCTGATCGACACGGTGCGTTCCCACCTGGCAGGTGAGGAAATTACACTGGAAATTCAACGTGGTGAAGAGAAGATAGCAATCAAGGCTGTCCTTGGTCGCATGTCGGATCTTACCGGTGGCCGTCCCGTGGTCCAGAACAACCTGGGAGGCCCTCTCAGCGAACGGCGCACTGGTTTCCCTTCCGTGCTCCAGCATGATTCCGTGGTACAGCCAAACCAGTGTGGTGGCCCGGTCCTGGATATCAATGGCAATGCCGTGGGAATCAACATTGCCCGGGCCGGACGAATCAAGACTTACGCACTGCCTGCGAAAATCATCAAGCAGGTGGTTGATCAGCTGGCTCCAAAATAAAGTGCCGGCATTTCAATCGAGGGAACCTGGTTCGCCCGTTGAACGAGTAGATTCCAGGTAGGCCGAGAGGATGAACTGGGCCGCCACCTTGTCGATGCGTTGCTTGCGTTGCTTGCTGGTGAGCGATGCGGCTCCAAGTACCTCTTCCGCCTGTGCCGTGCTATAGCGTTCATCATGGTAGGCGACTGGCAGGCCGGAAAGCTGGCTGAGCCAGTTACCAAACAGCCGTGCCTGATGGCTTTTCTGGCTCTCCTCGCCACTGACGTGTACAGGCAGGCCGACAACCAGCCCGACCAGCGTCTGGTCGCTGACAAGCTGCTGGAAATAAGCAGCATCTTCCGTTTCGTTTCGTCGCTGGTAGACGTCGAGTGGGCTGGCCAGTTGCTGGCTGGCATCGCAGACGGCGATACCAACACGACGGGTGCCAAAATCAATGCCAGCCAGGCGTCCCTCGAACGGCAGCGAATCCCCTTTCAAACGGTCGGTCACGGTTGCGGGGCCTCATCTGGAGGGATCGGCTGGCGACGGGATTCGCTGACAAAGTAGCCCTTCTGCAGGAACCTGGAGGTATAGGACTTGGTTTGCGAGTTGTTCATGATTCGACCATGGTAGGAGGGAACAATGGCAAAGTCATGGGCCCCGGCCAGCCTGGTTTCCTCGACACGCAGAACGAGGTCGTCTTCTCCCTTGATGAACGGGTTATTAATAAAGGACTTGATATTCCCCCCGGCGATAATCCCAAACTCGCATGTCGGTGTTGCCAGTTTTTCCGCAAGCTTGTCCCAGTTCACGGCGATCTGCTCACCGCTCTTTCCCCAGAAAATGTGAAACAGATGGTTGTCCTTAAAGAGGGTTGCCAGGGCCGATCCCTGGTTCGGGGGAGCAAGCATCACGATTCTCTTGATGCGAGGATCGCCCTGCTCGCCAGTAGAGAGGTACTGTCGTACCACCAGGTTGCCAAGGCTATGTCCCACCAGGTAGATTTCCGTCGCCTGGGGAATATTCTTAATCACGCTTGCAAGTGCCCTGGCATGCTGCTCAACAGATGCCCTTGTGCTGGCGTAGGAAAGAGCCAGTGCCGTGAGCCCCTCTTGTTTGCCCAGGTACTTCTGGAGATCCTCCATCGAGCCGCGCGTACGGCCCAGGCCATGAAGCAGGAGCACGACCTTGCCCTTTACCTGGGGGAGTTTTTTTTGCTTGTTGATCACCTCCAGTGTTTTCCTGCACTGCAGGAAAGTCCCCCAGGAGTGTCGATAATCACGGCCACTGAGCAGGCGGTAATGGTTCGTCACCTCGTTTCGCTGGATCCGCCATTCATGCTGGACAAGGTAGTCGGTCCAGAATTGTTTCCCCCCAAGTGTCTTGCTGCGGATATTGAAGCGCAGGGCCGCATCGGAAACCTTGTTGATTTTTTCGCTCACCTTTTGACCTGCCGGCGTGGTGCCATCACCAGGTTTCATGCCCGAAAGAGTCATGGCAACTGCCACCAGGATCACCATGGATAATCGGAAACGCCATGGGTTTCTCATCAAGATCCTCCAGTCCGGGAGATGGTGAAACATGCTGTCAAGTTGAATGATCGTGCAATTATTTTATTATCCGGCCAATGAGCCAGCTTAGCCAGAACCTGCGATGTTGAGCTAGAGGTACTTGTCCAGCCCCTTTTCCTCCAGTTGCTGAACAATCCGGCGAATCGCTTCCTCGTCATCACGATTAGCGACCAGCGTTGCATCATCCGTGTGGACGATGATGCAGTTATCCATGCCAAAAGTGACAACCAGGTGGTCTGGGCTGCCACGGATGATCGAGCGGCGGGTGTCGATTCCCAGGTGTTGTCCGACAATCGTATTTCCCTGCTGGTCAACGCCATGGATCCTCTCCAGGGACTGCCAGCTGCCGACATCATCCCACTGGAATGGCGCCTCCACCACCAGCACATTGTCATGTCGCTCCATCACGGCATAGTCGATCGAGGTTCCTTCAATCGCTGCAAATTCCTGGTCCAGCACCTGCTCAAAGGAGTCCGTGCCAATGGCCTCGGCGATGACCTGCAGGCGGGCATGCATTGCCGGCTCGTATTTTTCCAGTGCTGAGAGAATCGTGGCAGCTTTCCAGACGAAAATACCCGAGTTCCAATAGAAGGAGCCGGCATCCAGGTAACCCCTGGCAACATCCACCGATGGCTTTTCGTGGAACTGCTTGACGGTATAAGTCGGGATCTTCTTCCCGGCATGAGAATCCGTCCCACGCTCGATATAACCAAACGAACTTGCCGCATGGGTGGGAGGAATCCCGAAGGTAATGATCCTCCCTGGATCCTCATTGACAAGCTCTACTGCATGCTCAATCGCCTGCTGGAAGACCTCCTCCGGACTGATCAGGTGATCTGCTGGCATGACAACCATGGTCCCATCCGGGTCTTCCGCAGACACCAGTGCCGCGGCCAGCCCGACACAGGGAGCGGTATTGCGACGGCATGGCTCTCCCAGGATCCGGTTCACCGGGATGTCCGGTAACTGTTGGCAGATGGCGTCAACAAGGCTCCGATTCGTGATAATCAACAGCTGCTCGGGGGATACCATTCCCGCCAGTCGTCCCACGGTTGCCTGCATCATGGTCCTGTTACCAGCCAGTGCCAGCAGTTGCTTGGGGCAGTCTGCGCGACTGGCCGGCCAGAACCGTGTTCCCGATCCGCCGGCCATGATGATGGCGTGAAGCATGGACCTGTTTTCCGTTCTCGTTAATCCTGTGTGTTTCCTGGATCGCGTTCTGCTGTTAAAAGCACCGGTTCGTGAATCTCCGCCGGCAAGCCAGGGTGATCGAGGAGATCTGCTCCATCAAGGGCCCAGGAGGGATGAATCTCAACGGGCACATCGTCGTCGATCTTCACGCCGGCATCAAGCAGCCACTGGCGATGGAGAGTGATGATTGCCTCTCGTGCGGTCGTTGGAGTATCGGTGCCATTTTCATCCGGATTTTTTATTGGTGCAAAGGTCCTGGATCGATCGACCTCGACGACCAGGGCATTTTGTGCCCTGGGAAGAAGATCAAAGATGAATCGTTCGAACTTGATTGCGTTTTCTTTTACCGGTGCTTGGTCGTTTCCCTCATGATCAATAAACGGAACCACTTTCCTGGCATGGTGAAAGGGAAGCCAGCCTGGTTGCCGGGAGGCTTCTTCAAGCAGGCCTCGCGAAAAAACATGCACGGCAATACTACCGGCCCAGAAGCGGAGCCTGCCGTCCGGTTCACTCTCTGTGGCCAGGGATTCAGGTAATTCGCTGTACTCGATAACTTCCAGGTGATCATCCACGGCGACGATGTTCCCGGTTTTTTCCAGCGAGTTGATCTTCTGGACAGCCTGGCTGGTCATTTCCGAGTTCGCTGCCAGGTGAAAACCGATCAGTCCCGGGTCACAGGCTTGGGCAAGAGGATTATCCACCTGGACATACGAAATCGTATCGATCTGCCGCCGGGCAAGCTCTTCCAGGCAGCCGCTCCGCCCCAGTGCTTCTACCATGCCTCCATGGCCATCAGGATTGAGTGCCAGGGCGCCGGGACTCTCCAGCAGGATCCTGCCGGAGTCGATATCGATCGCGGGCATGGTCCCCTGGCAAAACAGGCGGCAGTTTTCTTCGGCCAGCCCAAAATGATTGTGTTCTGCCAGGTACCCCAGGATCGCCTCGTGGACCGAAGGGCTGGTCATGATCAGCAGCGGGATCTCTGAGCCGTACCGGTCGGCCAGGGCTTTCAGGCGGTCAATGGAAAACTGCAGCAGCGATCGACCGGAAAGGGGGCCGATTGGGAGAAGGGCCTTGGGACCGTTCAGCCCCAGCCGGCTTGCCTGGCCTCCTGCCACCAGGATCAGGGCGACTCGTCCATCACGAAGTGCCGCTTCTCCAAGGGCAATCGCCTCCTCGACCGATTCAGCAGGCACATCCGCTCGACGGGGAGATCCCGGCCGGATAGCTGGTGGCGGTGTTATCTGCTGCGACAACTCACGCGACCCGTTGTTCCTGTCTGCCTGGAGCGCTGTGAGCTGTTCAAAATCAATCTCCCGGACCTGGCGAGCCAGCTCAGATCGCTGCATCTGGTCAAGTTGATCCCAGCAGCACAGCACATGCTGCTGGTCGTAAGCGGCCAGCAGCGAATCGAGTTCATTGAAAACCTGGTTGTCCATCCCTTTTCCTGGTTGATGCCCCGTGTCGTCTCCTCTAGAAGATCAATCCCCGTACCCATGCCCAGGCAAGCAGGCAGAGTAGAGGAAAGAGAATGAATATAGATCCATACGTAAATAACGTCGTCCAGGTTTTTTGGGGCC
This sequence comes from Pirellulaceae bacterium, assembly GCA_029936215.1. Lineage (GTDB taxonomy): Bacteria > Planctomycetota > Planctomycetia > Pirellulales > Pirellulaceae > SAT2750. Next base: position 14,742 of record JAPYUD010000005.1, read on the forward strand.
ATCGTGCCATGCTGTTTTGACCGGCAAGAGGTAAGAGAAATTTGTCCCTGTTTTTAGACCCTGCTAACATAGTCGGGTAGCAGTTTTGCTCCAAGAGCAAGCGGTTTCCTATTAACTTCCTTTTCTGCGAGACACCACCATGGCCACCCGTCCTCGCCCTGCTCGATATCTTCTTCCGACCCTTACCATTCTCACGTTACTCTCCGCGCTCCCTGGCAGCGGGGCAGCCGAGGACAGCCAGGATTCCTGGCTTGCTTACCGGGCCAATGCATCGCGCACTGCTTACCAGTCCGTGTCCCTGGACGACAACCTGGCTGTTGCCTGGACGTACCAGTCAACGCATGCTCCCCGGCCGGCATGGCCGCGAAGTGAACGGATGCCCTTTGACCGGGCTCAGCACACGGTGGTTTCCGATGGCAAGGTGTTTTTTGGAAGCAGCGTGGATGGCCGGGTAATGGCTCTTGACCTGCAGAGCGGAGAAATCGCCTGGACCGTGCTGACCGATGGTCCGATCCGATTTGCCCCGGCAATCTGGAAGGACCGGCTTCTGGTCGCCAGTGACGACGGCTTTCTTTATGCACTTGCCATTGCCGATGGACGGCAGTTGTGGAAGAAGCGTGGTGGCCCGGATGATCGCATGGTGATGGGGAATGGCCGGCTCATTTCAAAGTGGCCTGCCCGTGGTGGCCCGGTGGTGGCGGACGACGTGGTCTATTTCGCAGCGGGTATCTGGCCGACCGACGGGATTTATCTTTATGCCCTGAACCCCGAAAACGGAGAGACCATCTGGCTCAACAGTGAATCAGGTTCTCGATACATGGCCCAGCCGCATGGGGGTGCGCAGGCAACAAGCGGGGCATCGGCACAGGGATACCTGGTTGTTTCCGGGGACCGGTTGCTGGTGCCAACTGGACGGGCGATTCCCGCCTCGTTTAACCGCAAGGACGGCACGCTGGAATTCTTTCACCTGCAAAAGTATGGCCACAACGGGGGAACTCCGACCATGGCGATTGGCGACATGTTCTTCAATAGTGGGCTTGGCTTCAGTACCGAGAGTGGTGACCGGGTTGCCAGCCTGGGTACCGGCCAACTGGCTGCCATGCCGGACGGTCTGGTGCGAGCGGTCGGCGGGGTGGTAACCGGGTACCGGTTTGTCATCGTGGAGAAGCCCGATCGCAAGGGGGACCTGGTCAAGACCCGGGCACTCGAACCGGCCTGGTCTGTCAAGGATGCCCACACGGATACCTCGCTCGTGGTTGCCGGAAACCAGGTGATTACTGCTGGTGAGGGCCACGTGGACGTGGTTGATATCAAGCAGCAGAAAGTGGTCCAGTCATTGAGTATCGAAGGGACTCCCTATGGACTGGCGGTCGTCGGTGGCCGGCTACTGGTAAGTACCGACAGGGGAGCAATTTACTGCTATTCCTCGACAGCCCAGGCAGTATCCTCGCAGCGCGAGAAGCTGGATCCGGCGCCGTACGGCGAGAATGCCGACATGGCGACTTACGCGGAGGCCATCATCAAGCGGACGGGAATTATTGAGGGTTATTGCGTGGATTACGGATGTGGTGATGGATCCCTGGCCTTTGAACTTGTCCGCAAGACCAACATGCACGTTTTTGCGATCGATCATGATCCGGCCAGGGTTCAAGAGGCACGACAAAAGCTGGTCCGAAGTGGCCTCTATGGCAGCCGTGTCACGGTGCTGCTCCGGCCAGAAGGGAAAGCAGGCTTGCCACCCTACGTGGCGGACCTTGTTGTCTCTCAACGATCCAGCCAGCAGGTGCCTGGAAAGGACTGGATTACCGAGGAGGTCAAGCGGATTCAGCGTCCTCATGGTGGTACGGTCTGTGTGGGAGCTGCTGCCCAGTTGCTGGTAGACCAGCGAGGGGCCCTGGAGGGGGAAGGGAACTGGACGCACCAGTATGCGAATGCAGGGAATACGGTGAACAGCCAGGATAACCGGCTACGAGGGTCTTTGAGCATGCTCTGGTACCGGGACATTGCTTTCGATATTCCCCAACGACACGGGCGAGCCCCTGCTCCTCTTTATGACCGGGGTCGCCTTTTCCACGAGGGACTCGACGGGATCATTGCCGTGGATGCCTATACCGGCCGGGAACTCTGGCGTCACGAGATCAAGGGCCTGCTACGTGCCTATGACGGGGACGAGCTGATGGGAGTGTCAGGAACAGGAAGTAATTTCTGTGTCCTGGGGGAGAGCATCTACATCCGTGATGAAACCCGATGTCTCAAGTTGGACGTAAAAACAGGTAACCTGCAAGCGGAATTCAAACCGCCGCCAAGCGAGGATGGAAAACCAAACCGCTGGGGATATATCGCCTGTGTTGATGGGATCCTCTATGGATCGGTGGCGGATGCCGAACACGTGGTTACCTATCGTTATGTCAACCGGGGTGGGGACATGTCACGGCTGTTGACAGAGTCGAGCAGCCTGTTTGCCATGGATGCAGGGACCGGCAAGCTACTCTGGCACTACAAGGCCGCCAACTCGATCCGCCATAATGCGATTGCCATCAGCGGTGGCAAGGTCTGCCTGATTGACCGCCCCCTGGCACTTTTTGACCGTGTCAAGAAACCGGATTCGAAGTTCCAGTCGACCGGTATCCTCGTGGCGCTGGATGCCCGCAGTGGGAAGACACTCTGGAAGAACGAGGATGATATCTATGGGACCACCGTGGCCATCAGTGAGCCTCACAAGGCGATCGTGATGAGTTACCAGCCAACGCGATTTCGACTCGACTCGGAAATTGGAGGTCGGATTTCAGTGCTGGGACTGGATAACGGTAAGCAATTGTGGGAAGTCAAGGCAAACTACGAGTCGCGGCCAATGATCAATGACCGCACGATCTATGCCCAGGGAGGTGCCTGGGACCTGCTCTCGGGAGAACCCGTTGCGTTTAATTTCTCCCGTTCCTATGGTTGTGGTGTCCTGGCGGGATCGAGCAACATGCTGCTGTTTCGCAGTGCCACGCTGGGCTACTTTGACTTTGCCGAGAACAAGACGGTCTCCAGTTATGGTGGCATGCGCCCGGGTTGCTGGATAAATGCGTTGCCGGTAGGAGGGATTGTCCTTTGTCCGGATGCATCGTCTGGCTGTCGTTGTAGTTACCTGAACAAGGCCTGGATTGCCCTGCATGGGGAGGAATAAGAGAAGCGAACCGGGCCGCTGGCATTGAATGCGATCAGGCGACAGCCGACGAGTCGTTGGCCTCAACCACTTCCGCCTGCAGCACGATGGTGACCTGCTCGGTGGGCATTTGCGAGAGTCGCAGTTCCAGGCGAACTCCGAAGCTCTGGGATTCAGCGATCGTGATGGAGCAGTCGGGGCCCGCAAGCTGATGGCAGCTAACGACCGGCACAACTGGAAAGGGTGGCTGGATCGGCAGGTGGGTAAACTGGCTTCGCTGCCCTTCTGGAAAGGTAAGTCGCATCAACACGTCGAGCCGTTCTCCTTCCTCCTCTACGTGAGACCGGGATACTCGTCGTGTTGTTCCAGGAGGCAGTAACTCGTTTAACTCGGCTTCCACGTCGTCGACGGCCGGCTCGTCGTGGACAATGTTCTCATGCATCGGCTCCCTGGCCGGCAGGTTGTCCTGTCGTGCTCTGCTTGTCGCAACCTGCCCAGGGCCGCGAGAGAACCAGGCAAGCCACCAGGCAAATTCAGTTGCTGCGATCACGGCCCAGGGTGCTCCCCAGCCAATCCCCTGGATACCTGGCATGCTGGTGGCGGCGGCGATCAAAAGGTAAGCAATCGTGGGACTTGCCCAGGCGAGTCGGGCCAGGGGGGTCTTGCCTTGTTTGCTGGCCAGCAGCATCAGGCGAATGGCGCTTGTGGCGATAATCAGTAGCAGGGCAATCACAAACAGTCCTGGTCCAGGGACCAGCTCTCCGGTGATGCCAGGTCCCTGCCGGGCCAGTACGCTTCCTGCCACCAGGAGCATGACAAATGCGCTGGTAAGCGCGGAGAGCGAGAGCAGGCGACCGATGTCATCGGCAGGACTGTGACTTGTTGTCAGTGGAGACGCGATGGTGTGCCCCGGTCTTTCCCTGCGGGGTAACACCGACAGAGGTGCTAGGCCCCGACGTGATTAGTGAGTTCTTCAGCCCGGTCCGTGTTCTCCCAGGTAAAGTCGGGATCGGACCGTCCAAAGTGTCCTCCGGCAGCCGTCTTCTGAAAAATCGGTCGCCGAAGGTCGAGGTAATCGATAATGCCCCCCGGGGTCAAGGGGAAAAATTCACGGACTGCCTGGCAGAGCAGTGCATCGTCGACAATTCCAGTCCCTTCCGAGTTGACGTTTATGCTGACTGGATCGGAAACGCCAATCGCGTAGGCAAGCTGAACTTCGCATCGTTCGGCGAGTCCGGCAGCGACAATATTCTTGGCCACATGCCGGGCCATGTAAGTTGCACTCCTATCCACCTTGGTAGGATCCTTGCCACTAAACGCACCACCCCCGTGTCGTCCCCAGCCCCCGTACGTGTCCACGATGATCTTCCTGCCGGTGAGCCCGCAGTCTCCGTGGGGGCCACCGGTCACGAAGCGACCTGTGGGGTTCACATGGTAAGTAATCTCCCCCTCGACAAGTGCTTCCGGAAGGCATGGCTTGATAACTTCATCAATCACGAACGTCCGGATCTCCTCGTTTTCGACCGATTCATCGTGCTGCGTACTGACAACCACGGTGTCAATTCGAACGGGTGTATTCCCATCGTACTGGACGGTTACTTGGCTCTTGCTGTCAGGACGCAACCAGTCCACCGTGTTACCGAAGCGGGCTGCATTGAGTTGTTCAAGGAGCCGGTGGGAAAGTGCAATCGGCAGTGGCATCAGTTCCACGGGAGTGTCCTTGCAGGCATAGCCGAACATCAATCCCTGGTCCCCGGCGCCGATTTCCTTGCCCGAGCTGTTATTCTCATCAACCCCCTGGGCAATATCAGGGCTCTGCTGGTCAATATAGACTTCCACCGTGCAGCCGTCGGCGGAGATACCTATGTTCTCGTCCGTGTAACCGACGTCGCGCATGACCTGCCGGGCAGTTTCCTCGTAATCCACGGAGGCCTGGCTGGAAATCTCGCCGGAGACAATCGCTCGCCCGGTTGTCACCATCGTCTCACACGCCACCCGGCTCATCGGGTCTTGTGCAATCAGTGCATCCAGAACGGCATCGGAGATCTGGTCGGCCAGCTTGTCGGGATGCCCCATGCTGACAGATTCACTGGTAAACAGGTACTTTCCGGTTGCCACGGTTTCTTCTTTCGTCTCGAACTCTGGCAGGATGCATGTCTTTGCCAGCCGAACAACGGCCAGCGACCATCTCACCTAGGCGATTATAATGCGGTCGGGAGGTGATGGAACCCCATGGCAGGGTGGTCAGTATCAACCCGAAATGTGGGTCTCATGCGCCGTACTCACTAGCGGGGCGACAAGTTCCAGGGTTCGCTCGGTTGCTCCCAGCTGCTTCTTGACAAGTTGCCTGGCGCGATGACCTAGCTGGTGAGCCTGTTCCGGATTGGACAGGCAGCTCTGGACGAAAGCGGTGAATTCCTGCTGGTCATGGACCACGCATGCAGCGTCCGCAGCAAGCATCAGTTGCACGACATCGCGAAAGTTCTTTGTCCGTGGCCCGAAAGAGACAGCAGCACCGTAGGCTGCCGGCTCGATCATGTTTTGCCCTTCCCGCTTGCCGAAACTTCCACCTACCAGGGCGACATGGGCACTTCCCCACCATGCTCCCAGTTCTCCCACTACATCCACCAGCAGGATGCGAGAGCCAGCGGTGTCCTCTCCACTGGTTAAATCACTGCGTCGCTGCCAGCTCTGCCCTGAACGTTCTAGCATGTCAGCGACCTCATCAAACCGTTCCGGGTGGCGAGGAACGATTACCAGCTTCAACAGTGGGTGGTGAGGGGAGAGCTCTTCATAGGTGGCCAGGGCCATCAGCTCTTCCTCCTGCTGGGTACTTCCTGCAAGCAGCACGATGTCATCGACACGGATTCCAGCCAGCGTCGCCAGTTCACGCGTCTTCTCGTTGTCACGATCGGTAATTGCTCCGTCAAATTTCATCGAGCCGGTGACCTGGAGCGATTTTTCTCTTGCCCCGAGTGCCCTGAAACGATCAGCATAAAGTTCGTTTTGTACGGCGATCAGGTCCAGTTGTCCGAGCATGGAACTCACCAGCGGACGGATATGTTGATACCCCCGGGCACTCGATTCGCTGAGACGTCCGTTAATGAGGGCAACCCGGGTGCCCCGCTTGTGGGCATATCGAACCAGGTTGGGCCAGAGTTCCAGCTCGACCAGGACCAGCACGCTCGGCCGGATACGGCCCAGTGCTGACTTGACCGCCCAGCTGAAGTCGAGTGGAGAATAAAAGACTGTCCGAGGTGCGTATTTTTTGCGAGCGAGTTCGAAACCGCTTCGGGTGGTGGTGGAGATAACGCATTGCCAGTCAGGGTGCTGCTGCTCGATCCCCGCCAGCAGGGGCTGGATCAGGTTCACCTCACCGACACTCACCGCATGCAGCCAGAGACAGGGTTGCTCGCCACTCCGGGAAGGAGCCTGTCCCAGCAGCCGGGCAGCAATGCCCTGCCGGTACTTTCCCTGGCGTATGGCCCGGTAGAGTATCCAGGGAGATACCAGCACGAGCAGCAGCAGGTATGCCAGGTTGAGTAGATAGGGCATGTGTGCTTCCAGGCCCCGGATTATTTAACCATGCAGCATTTCTTGTACTTCTTGCCACTTCCACAAGGGCAGGGGTCATTCCGGCCGACCTTGGGGCCGACGCGACGAGCAGGCCTGAGCTCGACAGGCCCGCCACTGCCCTCGATGGCCGCGTCCTGCTGCTGCCCAATGTCGCTTGCTGCAGATGCATCCGCATGGGTTGCAGACGTCTCCACCCAGGTAGACCCGACAAAGCTCTCGTCAAATTGCTCGATACGGAATACCAGGTCCATGACTCTCTCACTGACCGATATCCACATCTGGTCGAACTGCTCTCGCCCCAGTCGCTTGTATTCGACCTTGGGGTCTTTCTGGGCATAGCCCTGAAGCCCTACAGCACTTCGCAGGTGATCCATTGCCAGCAGGTGGTCCTTCCAGGCAGCATCGACGATTTCCAGCAGCAGTGTCCTTTCCATGCGTCGAATTTCAGGACGAAAGCGGTCTTCGACCGCATTGACCAGCTTGATCTGCATCTGGTGTCGATTAAGATCCTCAAATTCCTCGTTACTGGTTTCCAGGTCGATCTTGTCTTTCAGCCAGTTCATCAGCCCGACCAGGCTTCCATTGTCCGTGCTCACCTTGCCCGCGGTGGTTTCTTCATCTCCTTCGACGAACATCTCGTCGACATGCTGATGAACCTGGCGGAGCAACTCGTCCACTTTTTGCTGGTTCTCAATACTGCACTGCAGCAGGATGTCGCGGATCTCGTTACGTTGCTTGCCCCTGAGCGTTTCAGTCGTGATCTCGGCCTGGAATCGCTCACGGGCCCATTCGATGATTCCTTCCCTGTCCAGGTGCCCCGCATCGCCACTCCCCTGGGTATATCGAACCAGTCCGGCGATCACCGGATAATCCGCTTCCCGCTGAGCATAAGCCTGTTTTGCCCGTTCCAGGACAAGTTCCTTGATCTGTTCGGGCTCTTCCTCGATACCCGAGATATCCTCGCCGCTGATTGTCACGTCAAACTTGTGCTTTACCCAGCCAAGCGTCGTGCGTATGGAGAAGTCGGGATCCAGGAAATGGCTTCCTTCGTCCAGCTTGATATCCCCAATCGCGGCCTGGGATTTTTCAATAAGGAACTCGGCCAGGTTTTCAGTACCGATCTGTTTCAGTTCGCGTTCTCGCAGAGAAAATCCCCACTGGCGATTGACGAACTGGGTAATCGCTTCCCAGTTCCAGTCTGCCGGGTCGATGTCGGGATCCAGGTTTTCAATGATGGAATCCTGGACCATCGTCTCTGCAGCATGGCGGGCTTCATCCAGGGCATAGGACTCGGCGATGCGGAAGTCCATGGCTCGAAAATCCCGCCCGTCCAGGTTTGTCCCCAGCAGGGTTCCGGCCCATTCGGCAAAAGAGTCACCGCCAAAGTTGATGTCCAGGAAGTTGTCGATGTGCAGGTCTACCTGTTGCTCGATGCTCTCGATCACCATCTCGTGGACGTTTTCTCCATCGAGGATCCGTTGCCGGTACGTATAGACCCCGGTCCGCTGGTAGTCCATCACCTCATCGTATTCCAGCAGGTTCTTGCGAATCTCGAAGTTCCGTTCCTCGACCTTCTTCTGGGCGCCCTCGATTCTCCGCATCACCAGGCGGCTCTCGATCGGGTCATCTTCTTTCATGCCGAATCGTTCCAGGAAGGTGCGCATCCAGTTCGGCGCAAAGATCCGCATCAGGTCATCTTCCAGGCAGAGGAAAAACCGGCTGCTCCCCGGGTCTCCCTGGCGTCCACAGCGGCCTCGCAACTGAAGATCGATACGGCGCGCCTCGTGGCGCTCGGTGCCGATCACGTGAAGTCCCTGGATGGTCTTGACCAGCTCTCCCTCCTCGCTCATAGAGAGTTCCTCGTCGACCTCGGCAATAGTCGATTCCCATTCGTCGTGGGGGATGTCGAGGCGGGTCTCGTATTTCTCCTGGAGCCGTGCCCAGGCAAGTGTTTCGGGATTTCCACCCAGCACGATGTCGGTACCTCGCCCCGCCATGTTGGTAGCAATGGTTACCCCGCCGAGCCGGCCAGCCTGCGAGATGATCTCTGCTTCCCGCTCATGGTGCTTTGCATTGAGCACCTCGTGTTCGATGTTACGTTTTTCCAGGAGCTGCGAGAGATGCTCACTCTTCTCGATGGAGACGGTACCGACCAGTACTGGTCGACCTTTGAGTTGAATATTCTCGACCTCTGATTTCTTGATCGCCTGGACCTTTTTTTCACCCCGTGGTCGGAACTGGATCTCCCGGTCGTTCTGGCTGACGATCTCGCCGAATTGTTCTTCCTCGTTGCTCAGCTCGAGCACATCCCACTTATTCAGCCGCTCGATCTCGTCTGCCACTGCCTGGTACTTGGCCTTCTCGGTCAGGAAGATGATATCGGTGTACTCACTTCGCTGCAGCGGACGGTGTGTGGGAATGACGATCACTTCCAGGCCATAGATCTTGAAGAACTCGCCGGCCTCGGTGACCGCCGTTCCGGTCATGCCGCTGATCTTCTCGTACAGCTTGAAGTAGTTTTGTAGCGTGATCGTGGCCAGCGTCTGGGTCTCTTCCTTGATCTTGACTCCCTCCTTGGCTTCCACTGCCTGGTGAAGTCCGTCACTCCACTGCCGACCCTCCATCAGGCGGCCAGTGAAGTCATCTACGATCACCACGCCAC
>JAPYUD010000374.1:0-4185 GCA_029936215.1 Pirellulaceae bacterium
TTTCCGGGGTGGGCACTGTCGCCTACAACGAGTACCTGCTGCGGCTGGATGTCGACGAGCACCGGATCACGCTGTTTCCCGATGGCAGGGCGATCATTCAGGGAACGGATGATATTTCCCAGGCCAGGACCCTTTATGCCCGTTACATTGGTAGCTAGCTGGCATCTTATTGCGGGTTGTCGGAACGAGGCTTAGAATCGAATGATCGTCGATGATGCGAACAAATCTCTCCCCTCTTCAAGGGACAAGGACATGAAAAAGTCAGCTGGTCTGTTGTTTGTCTTCTTCCTCTCTATCCAGATTGGCTGCAGTGAGCCGGTGGTTGTAAACAACCCTCCCGCAAACCCCAAGGACGGTGCAGGTCTCACCACGGCAGAACCGGCCCCGGTTTACACGATCCTGGGGACCCGCACGGATAACTTCGACTTTGGCAAGGCCAAGGCAGATGCCGAGGACGTGCTTACCCGCTATCCGGATATTGACTGCATGGTCGGCCTGTTTGCCTACAATCCACCCTATATCCTCGAGGCACTCAAGGGAGCTGACAAGATTGGCCGTGTGACGCTGATTGGTTTTGATGAAGCGGATGAAACCCTCCAGGCCATCAAGGACGGCAACTGTTACGGGACGGTTGTCCAGGACCCTTACATGTACGGTTACAAGTCGGTCGAGTTGCTTTCCCAGCTCGTCGCGGGTGAAAAAGATGCTCTCCCGGAGGGAGGGGTTCTCAATATCCCGGCGCGCAAGATCACCGGGGAGAACGTCGATGAATTCTGGGATGAGCTGAAGCAACGAGTTGCCGACGGCGAAGCGGCAGCCAAGGCAGCGGTCAAAAACGACGACCGCCCCACCGTTGCTTTTGTGACAAACGGGATCGCCTCGTTCTGGGTGATCGCGGAGGCGGGGGCCCGCAAGGCAGGTGAGGATTTCAACGTGAACGTGGAAGTTCGAATGCCCCCGGACGGCCTTGCTGATCAGAAAAGGATGCTCGAGGAGTTACTGGTGGCGGGTGCCGATGGGATTGCTGTAAGCCCGATTGACCCGGATAACCAGCTGGAACTGCTTAACTCGGTTGGGGATTCGACGATCCTGATCACACAGGATTCCGATGCACCCGATTCCAACCGTCTGGCCTATATTGGCATGGATAACTACGATGCCGGGATCATGTGTGGCGAGTTGATCCACGATTCGGTCCCCGCAGGAGGTGACGTGATGATTTTCGTGGGTCGCCTGGAACAGCTCAATGCCAGGCTCAGGCGGCAGGGAATGATCGATTACCTGCTTGGTCGTGAACCGGATAACACGCGGTACGACAAGCCTGGCCAGGAACTGCAAGGCAGCCCGGCAACGAGGAATTGATGAGTCAGTTTCCTGCCTGCTGCCATGGTGGAATGTGATGTCTGAGCCGGACAATATTCCGTTGCTTGAAGTCCGTGACTTAACGAAGCGATTCCCCGGGGTGCTGGCTCTGGACCAGGTGGAGATGCAACTGGGCCGTGGGGAAGTGCTTGCCGTTATCGGGGAAAACGGGGCCGGCAAGAGCACCCTGATGAAAATCCTGGCCGGCGTCCAGCTGGCCGATAGTGGCCAGATACTGATTGACGGTGTCCCGGTCCAGGTTGCCAATGTCCAACAGGCCCTGGGGCTGGGTATTTCGCTGATCCACCAGGAGCTGAACCTTTCTGATAACCTCGAGGTGGGAGCCAATATCTTTCTTGGTCGCGAGCCTCTCCGCTGGGGACTTATCGACAAACCGCTGATTCACCAGGAAGCTCGTCGGTTCCTGGAGATGGTAGGTCTGGATGTTTCCCCGGATACCATTGCCAGCGAGCTTTCTATTGGCCGTCAGCAGCTGGTGGAGATCGCCAAGGCACTCTCGGTGAATTCTCGTATCCTGATCATGGACGAGCCAACCTCGAGCCTCTCCCAGTTAGAAGCGGAGCGGCTGTTTGAAGTGATCCGGGATCTGAAGAGCCAGGGTGTGAGCATTATTTATATTTCGCATCGCCTCAGCGAGGTCCGCCAGCTGGCAGACCGGGTCACGGTCTTGCGGGATGGTCAGAATGCTGGAGACCTGGCCGGGGATGAAATCACTCACGACAACATGGTTCAGCGGATGGTCGGCAGGGATATTTCCCAGTTCTACCAGCGCACCTCGCACCCGGTGGGTGACGTGGTACTGGAGGTCAAGGGACTGGTGACTCCTGCGTTTCCGCAACACACGGTGAGTTTTCAGCTTCGACGTGGAGAGATTCTCGGTTGTGCCGGTCTGGTCGGTGCGGGCCGGACCGAGATCCTGCGGGTCCTTTTCGGCATCGACCGGGCCCTGGGAGGGACCATTTATCTGGATGGCGAAGTACAGCAATTCGAGAACAGCCAGCAGGCGATTGAAGCGGGCCTGGCACTCGTTCCGGAAGACCGAAAGTTGCACGGGCTGGTCATTGAAATGCCAGTCCGGCAGAATATCAGCCTCGCCAGCTTGTACCGGAACCGGCTGGCAGGACTGTTCCGTAACGGGGAACAGGAACTGCAGGATACCCGGGAGATGATCGAGCAACTACAGATCAAGACGCCCAGTGAAGACCAGATTTCGCAGTACCTCTCGGGAGGAAACCAGCAGAAGGTGGTGCTGGGGAAATGGCTTTCGCTGGGTCCCAGGATTCTTCTGCTCGATGAACCGACGCGCGGGATTGATGTGGGAGCCAAGCAGGAAATTTACCTGCTGATGGAAAAACTGGCCCAACAGGGAGTTTCCATCCTCTTTGTCTCCAGCGAACTGGAGGAGATAATCGGCATGTCCGACCGGGTGATCGTGATGCATGAAGGTCGGCTCTCGGGCGCACTGGAACGCGACGAACTGGATGAGCAGTCGATCATGCAACTGGCAACAGGAAACCCGCAGATGGTATCACCGAGTGGCGGGAAGGATTAGACGACGATGAACAAGATCATGGGAATCCTGTTGCTGCTGGTTTATGCCTGCATCGCCACGGCCATCCTCAGCGATGGTCGCTTCCTGATGCCTGATAATATTCAGAATGTCTTTCGACGCAGTTCGCTGTTTGGGATTATCGGCATCGGTGCTGCGCTGGTGATTATTACCGGTGGGATTGATCTTTCGATCGGTTCGCTGATCGGCCTGGTCGGATGCCTGCTGCCGATGTTGCTCGCTCCCAGTTATATGGAACAGGGGGACCTGGTACCGATTATCAGCGTGGATACGGAGCAGAGTATTGTCCAGGTTTCCGGCGAAGTGAGCTGGCTGGAGAATTTTGACCAACTCTCCTATACGAACGACGCAGGAAACAATCGAACGCTGATGGTCAAGAGTGCAAGCCAGGCCGGGGACCAAACGACGATCGTGGTTTCGGGAAACATCCGAGCGGTCAATCCAGGTGTCCTTTTACAGCCTGCTCGCATGTCTCATATGAACGTCGGCCTGGCAATTGCACTGGTGATGCTGGTCTCGCTGGGAGCTGGCCTGCTGCACGGGGTTTTGATTACCAAGGTGAAGTTGCAGCCTTTCGTGGTAACACTTTGTGGCCTGCTCTTTTACCGCGGACTTGCACGCTGGATCAGTGGGGACCAGACCAAGGGTTTCGGAGCGATCTACACGGACACGCTCAACCCGCTCGCAACCGGCAGACCGGTTTCACTGGCGCTGATGATGGTGCTTGCGGGCTCGGTCCTGGCTGGCTGGCTGATACTTCGAATTTCTCGCCTGCGGCGCCAACCGATCAGCTCGCCGGTGAGTGGCCAGAGCTGGTTTTTCCTGGTCATGTCTTTTGTGGTCATGCTGGTGGGAGGAAGTCGCTTCGTCCAGCTCGATGATGGACCAGTGATCCAGATGGCCTCTGCTGCCAACGTGCGTGTCTACGTGGTCGCCGAACCGGATGGGAGCCGAAAAATCGACCTCCTGCATGACCAGATGAAGCTGGGGAAAATGATTGATGGAGAGCTGGTCCGTAGCCCGGGGCCTGCCGGGCTAATGCCGCAGGTTCTGTTGAGCTACCTCGGTTACCTCGTGATCCTGGCATTTCTCTGGTCCCTGCTGGTGATTGGCCGAAGAAATCCTGGCAGCGTGGTTCTTTCAGCCAGTTTCCTCCTGCTTGGACTACTGGTACTGGTCGGTGCCATCCTGTTAAAGACGTCAGGACGTTCCTGGGCAGGCCCTGCCTGGAC
>JAPYUD010000375.1:0-4162 GCA_029936215.1 Pirellulaceae bacterium
GAATTAGTCTGATGAAAACCTCAACACAGGGAAACTCGTACCGGGCCAGGCGAGCCACGATTTTCACCCTTCTCTCCCTGCCGGCCCTGGCTTGCGCTGTTGTCGTGCTGCTCGGTCAAAGGACACCTCCGCTGAGGGCAGATAAAAAACCGGCCGGCCTGGAAAAGCTGCTTGCCGAGACCTGCCTCGTTTGTCACGACCGTGAAAATGCCAAAGGGGGCCTCGACCTTTCAGGCCTGGCATTTCAGCTCGACAGTCAGCCTATCCGCGAGCGGTGGATACAGGTTCACGATCGAGTAGCCCGGGGAGAAATGCCGCCGGCAGACACCGTGCTGGCCGATGAAAAACGCCAGGCACTGCTTCACCTGCTCGATGACGCCATCGCCAGCGCAGATCGTGCTGAAGTCGATCTCAACGGCCGCGGCATGATGCGGCGTTTGAATCGCGAAGAATACGAACAGAATTTGAGGGACCTGCTCGAGCTACCACGACTCGACATTCGCGACATGCTGCCGGAGGATCGCGAGGCACACGGTTTCAACAAGACTGCCTCTGTACTGGACGTCTCACGAGTGCAACTGGCCGCCTATTTTGACGCTGCCGACACCGCCCTTCGAGAGGCCATGGCCGTTAAATCGACTCCTCCTCCAGTCACAAAATACCGCGCGATCGGCAGGCAGCTGTTCTCGGAAACTGCCACGTTTGGTGGCCGTCAGGCCATGTTCTTTGCCAGGGATAACCAGGCCGTTGACAACGAGGTTCTCGAAAAACTGGGCACCGATCCCACACTCGAGGTTGCCATCTTCCGATCAGCTCACTGGCCCTACTACGGGTACCCTCGTGGATTCATCGCCTCTCTTGCCGGTCAGTACCGGGTCCGGTTCTCAGCACGCGCCGTGCTCCAAGCTGAGAGGTTCACTCTCAAGCCCGCCGTGGACCCGGTTCCGATGACATTCCGGGCTCGCAAGCCGAGTGGCCCGGATGTCTCCGGGGACGTTCGTGCGACTGGCGGATGGATGGATATCCAACCGGAAAAGAGGGTCTTTGAGACAACCGTCGAATTGCTCCCCGGCGAGACGTTTGAATTCAGCATACTCGGGCTGCCAGTCCCGCTCGCCCGGAATGTAGACGGTGGGCCCCCCACGTACCGGTATCCACCCTTTCCTGAAGGTGGCCAGCCCGGCGTCGCCATCCAGTGGCTCGAGGTGGAAGGGCCGATACCCCCGGAATCGTGGCCGCCGGCATCCCATCGAGTGCTATTTGACGATCTCGGTCCGGAGGTCGTATCCAGCCGTCCCGGCCAGGACGCGCGAAGGCTGCTCAAGCGGTTCATCCAGGCCGCGGCACGCGAGCCTGTCTCCAGGGAAACGCTCGGCCGATACGAAAAACTGGTCGAGGTCAGACTCGGCGAGGGAGCATCCTTTCCTGAAGCGATGCTTAGCGCTTATACCGGCTTCCTAACCTCAGGCCACTTCCTCTATCTTCGCACGCCGTCTAACCGTTCGACACGACAACTGCAGCACTATGCAATTGCATCCCGACTTTCCCATTTCCTCACCAACACGCGTCCCGACAGGGCTCTCATGGAACTGGCTCGTGATAAGAAAATGCGTGACCAGGATACCCTCGGCAGGACCACCGACCGGCTGATTACAAGTCCTGGATTTGAGCGGTTTATCCTCAACTTCACCGATTACTGGCTCAGCCTGCGCCACATCAAGCGAAACGAACCGGACATCCGCCTCTACCCCGAGTACCGGTTCGACAACTACCTGGTGGAATCCATGGGGCGGGAATCTCGCTTGTTCTTCACGGCCATGGTACGGGAAAACCTGCCGGTATCGGGCATCGTCGATACGGACTTTGTCCTGGCGAATGATCGGCTTGCCCGGCACTATGGGCTGGCACCGCTTTCCGGATCCCAGCTACGCAGGATCCCCCTGCCAGAGAACAGTCCCTACGGGGGAGTGCTGACGCAGGCCGCCGTACTCAAGGTCACGGCCAACGGCACTTCTACATCGCCTGTTATCCGCGGCGCATGGATCATGGATCGACTCCTTGGCCAGCCTCCCCCGCCGCCGCCTGAAAGTGTGCCGGCCGTCGAGCCGGATGTCCGTGGAGCCAGGACCATTCGACAACTTCTGGCACTCCATGCCAATGACGAGAGATGCAAGGCATGCCATGCACGTTTTGATCCTGTTGGCCTTGCACTGGAGAGTTTTGATATCCTCGGCGCCTGGCGTACAAGGTACCGGGCGATTGAGAAGGCTGATCGATCCCCACCCCTTTCGGCAGGGATCGATTCGCCCCTGCCAGGTAAACAGGTAAGTGGAATTGACCGTACCGGGCACGATTTTGTCTACAGGGTTACTCACCCGGTCGATACAAGCGGCCGCTTGCGTGATGGCGATGCCTTTGCCGACATTCATGACCTGAAGCGGATTCTCCTTGCGAACCCACGACAACTGGCTCGCAACCTCCTGCACCGGTTGATCGTCTACTCGACCGGAACACCCGTGCGATTCTCCGACCGCGAGGTTATCGAGCAGGCCCTTGATCGTTGCGAGCCCAACCAATACCGCGTCCGCGATCTGATTCACGCCCTGGTCCAGAGCAGGATTTTCCTGGGTGAGGAGATCCGACGATGACCACGCGCCACCTTCTCACACGCCGCCGATTCCTCCAGGGTGCCGGAGTGAGCCTGGCACTGCCGCTGCTCGAATCGATGCACCGGGTTTTCGCCGATCCCGCCCCCCGCGTCCCCCCCCAGCGCATGCTCTTGATCTCAAACAACCTTGGCATCCTGCCAGGGCGATTTTTCCCGACCGATACGGGACCGGGTTACGAGCTCTCACCTTACCTGCAGGAGCTGGCCGATTACCGTGATGACTTTACCGTGATCAGTGGCCTCTCTCACCCCGACGTTGACGGCGGTCACAGCACGGAGAACTGCTTTCTGACCGCCGCCCGGGGCCCAACCAAGAGTGGTTTTCGCAATTCCATTTCACTTGACCAGTTTGCCGCGGAACAACTTGGCCCGGTTACTCGATTCCCCACGCTGAACCTCGGCGTGAATATTGACAAGGCCAATCGCAGCCTGGCCTGGACTCGCGAGGGAGCACTACTGCCTGCAGAAGACAGCGCAGAAAATCTGTTCCGAAAGATGTTCGTCCAGGAGGACCGAGCCTCCCAGGAAAAACAACTCGAACGACTACAGCGAAAAAGCAGTATCCTCGACACGCTGGGAGAAGATGCCCGGCGATTGCGTCGCAGGCTCGGGCGTGATGATCAGTCACGGCTTGACCAGTACCTCGTTTCAGTGCGAGAGGTCGAGCAGCGATTGCAGCTGGCTCGCACATGGCATGCACGGCCGAAACCGACAACCGACCAGGTGCAGCCGACAGACATCCATGATCAAAAGCTCTTCTTCGAGAAGTTCGAGCTGATGCTGTCGATGGCTCGCCTTGCCCTGGAGTCCGATTCGACGCGGATCGTGACCTTGATGGTGGACGCCTTTGCAACACCTGTATTCCAGTTACATCCGGACCAGCAAACCAGCGAAGGCTATCACAACCTGAGCCATCACGGGCAGGCGGAAGACAAGCTTCAGCAACTTGTCGATGCCGATCATCAACAGATGGCCCTGCTTGCCAGGCTTCTCGGTCAGCTCGCCCGGATTCAGGAAGGTGACGCGAGATTACTTGATCGAACCATGCTCCTGTTCGGCAGCAACATGGGCAACGCCAATACGCACGTGAACACCAACCTGCCAATCCTGATTGCGGGCGGGGGGTTCCAGCACGGCCAGCATCGTGCCTTTCGACACGATAATAACCAGCCGCTCTGCAATCTCTTTGTCACGATGCTACAGAACATGGACATTGAAACCGATCGATTCGGTTCCAGTAGCGGCACCCTGAATGAACTTCACGGGTAAACTGAAACAGGCGTCTCACTTCCAGCTGCAGACCTCGGGGGGGGCTGTTTTTTCAGGGACCCCACCAGGCGAACCGCCGCGTTTCAGCGTGCAAATTTTTCCGCACAAAACCTCCTTCGGATCTGCGGTGCAGAATCAGGCGCACTTGGTGCATATTTCACCATGAATGTGGTGCACCAGAAGTCACAGCAGCCAGCCGCACCGACTGGCACAGCTCCGCACAAC
>JAPYUD010000376.1:0-4151 GCA_029936215.1 Pirellulaceae bacterium
TCCCCCGGCCGACGCCGGTCCCAACACCGTGGCACATGTCCGGCAGAAGCAGCCGATCAAGGTGATGGCGATGTCGCCGCTGGACAGGATGATCGGGCCGATCATGCAACGCCTGGCTCCAGGGTCGACGCTGGAGATTATCCCCTGGCCGACGGAGGGCAAGAGCCTGCCCGAGCTGGAGGAGGAGGCCCGGGTGCAGGTGCGGGCGCTCAAGCCGGACCTGGTCCTGCTGTCGATCCCGCGCACGGCCGAGGCAGAAACCCGCGAGGCCTACGTGAAGAGTTATGCCTGGGTGATGAACTGGTCGCTCCATTTTTCAACTAACCAGTGGGACTGCATTGTCATCCATCCCTCGGTGCTCGAGCCTGCCCGGCCAGCACTTAAGTCCTATGATCCGCTGGTCCGGCAGCTTGTTGCGGCACAGGACCTGAGCCTCATCGATCGGGGCAGGCGGGATAACCGGTCGGCGGAGAAGATCATCCGGGATTGGCTTGCTGGCCAGGGAGTTGGCCAGTGAAGATTATTGCTATCGGTGGTGGAAAACTCGCCCTCAAGCAGACGCTCACGATCGATCGCGCGGTGGTTGACCTGGTCGGCAGGAAGCGCCCGCGGGCCCTGTTTATTCCCACTGCCAGTGGCGATGACGAGGAGTATGAGCAGTCATTCCGGCGGACTTATGCCGACGAACTTGGCTGTAAGGTCGACTGCCTGAGGCTGCTCTACCCCGGTGGAGATCGCTCGAACCTCCGAAAGAGAATCCTCGCCGCCGACCTGATTTACGTCGGTGGCGGGAACACGCTGCGGATGATGAAGCTCTGGAGGAAACTGGGCATCGATCGCATGCTTCGCACGGCTGGTAACCAGGGAACCGTGCTGGCCGGGCTCAGTGCCGGGGCGATCTGCTGGCACCGCTGGGGACATTCCGACTCGATGTCCTTCTCCAGCGACGAGGATTGGTCCTATGTCCGGGTTCGCTCCCTGGGTTTCCTGCCTCACCTGTTTTGCCCGCACCTGAATGGTGAAAAGCGGCACGACTCGCTGGTCGAGATGCTCGGTCGCTACCGCAGCCTGGCCGTCGCCTGCGACAACAACGCGGCGATCTACTACGACGGCACGCAGGCGACCTGTATCACCTCGCGCACTCGAGCTCGTACCCATGTCTACAGGCCGGTGGCCGGTGGCCTGGAGATCCGCAAGTACCGCGACGGCGAAACGGTTGAGCTTTAACTACTGGTCCAGCGGCCTGATTGGGAACAGCTCCGATGGCGTGTGCTGCTGGTTCATCAGCGTGCGGATGCGGGCTACCACCTGGGGATTCTCGGCGGCGACATCTTTTGACTCGCCGATGTCCGCCTGCAGATTGTAGAGCTCGATCTTGAGCGGATCGGCGTTGTTCTTTCGCAGCATGTTCTGGCGGATGCCCTTCCAGTTCGCCATCCAGACTGCCTGCTGACCCCCGTAGCCGGAAAACTCGCGGTACAAAAACGGCCGCCGGGCCTGCCGGTGCGAGGAGAGGGTCGCGGCAATGCTGATGCCATCGATATCGTCCGGGGTTTTCTCCTCCAGCCCGGTCATGGCCAGCAGCGTGGGCAGCCAGTCCTCCAGGCCGGTCATGAAGCTGTTGGTGCTTCCCGCCTCGACTTTCCCCGGCCAGCGGACAATCAGCGGCACGCGGATGCCCCCCTCGTAGAGCGAACCTTTCAGTCCCCGCAGCGGCTTGACGCTTTCGAAGAAATCGTAATCGACTTCCTGCTTCAAATGCGTGGTGCCGTTGTCAGAGGTGAAGACCACGATCGTGTTCTCTTCCAGCTCAAGCTCCTTGAGTAAATTCAGGATTCGGCCCACGTAGCGGTCCATGCGGGTGATCATCGAGGCATAGGCGGCACGCGGAGTGAAGTGGGGTGTGTAGCCGAAGCCTCCGGAGCGGGTGAAGGGGGGATCCTCCCACTTCTTTGCCAGGTAAGGCTTCAGTTCCTCGTCCGGCACGTGCAGGGCGACATGTGGGATGACCGTGGGATAGTAAAGGAAGAAGGGCCGCTGCCGGTTCTCTCGAATAAAGGCCAGGGCCTGCTCGTTGATCCGGTCGGGGGCATAGTCCTGCCCCTTGAAAATATCGTAGCTTGCTGGATCTGCCGGATCCGCGCCGTCGGCCAGCGAGGCATGGCCGGGAACCGCAGGGTTGTTGTCCAGCTCGATTCGCTTGTCATCGCTCCAGAGGTACGACGGATAATAGCTGTGCGCATGACGCTGGCAGTTGTAGCCGAAGAAGCGGTCAAACCCCTGGTTGTTCGGGTCCCCCACCGAGCCCGGGTTCCCCAGTCCCCACTTGCCGAAGGCACCGGTCACGTAGCCGGCCGACTGGAGGATCTCGGCGATCGTCACCTCGCTCTTTGGAATCGGCCGCTGTCCCTCCGGCTTGACCTCGCTGTTGTTCCGTACCCAGGCATGGCCCGGGTGCTTGCCGGTCATCAGCACGCAGCGCGAGGGGGCACAGACGGCGTTGCCGGCATAGTTGCGGGTGAACTTCATCCCCTGCCTGGCCAGCTGGTCCAGGTGGGGTGTCTGGATCAACTTCTGCCCATAGGAGCCGAGCTCGGAGTAACCCAGGTCATCGGCCATGATCAGCACGATGTTGGGGCGTTCGGCTGTTCGGGCATGAACAGGCTGAAAGAGAAGTGCTGCAAGGATGAGAATCGTGAAGCGAAGTGGTGAAAACATGATGATCCTTCTTCAAGCAGTAAAGAGTTATCGTGGGCCTGGCCTGTTGATCCGGTCGGCCCCACGGTCGGCACCGGGCGGGTCACCAAGGACACGCTTTCCAGCGTTTTTATCGAGAGTGCCCAGGTCGCGGTCAAAATAGTCCCCTGAGATATTCTTTGGAACCGAATCTCCGGTCACGTCCTGCCACTGGTCCATCACGCGGCGGAGCTCGGCCAGCTTTTTCGCGTGGGCCTTCACTCCCACGAGGTTCTCCAGTTGTGCCGGGTCGTCAGCGGTCAGGTAAAGTTCCTCGCTGGGGCGGGGTGCCAGCAGGACATCGGCTTGCCCCCTGGTCAATGTTCCTGCCGCGTCTGCCGCGACCAGTGCCTTGTGAGAAGGAGACCGGACCGAATCGGCCGGGCCTGCCCAGGCTTTCTCCGGTCGGGCATTACGAATGTAGAGGTAACCGCTGCTGTCACGCACCGCGCGGCCGTGTGCCTCGTAGTCGTGCCAGTTGTGCTCGGAGAAAGCATACTTCCGCACCTGCTTCTCAAGATCGGTGAACAGGGGTGCAAGGCTGGCACCCTGGGCTTGAGCTGGAACCTTGACCCCGGCCAGTTCGAGTACGGTCGGGCAGATATCGATCGCACTCAGGAGCTGATCCGAACTGGAGCCACGGGCGCCGATTCCCTTTGGCCAGTGGGTGATCAAGGGTGCTTTCATCCCGCTATCGTGAACGCGGGTTTTCGCCCGGGGAAAGGGGCTGCCGTTGTCAGCCATGACCATGATCAGGGTATTGTCCAGGGCATCCTGTGCCTTGAGCTGCTTGACGACCTGGCCGATGAAATAGTCGAATCGGGTGATCTCGTTGTAATACGATGCCAGGTCCTGGCGGGTCTCGGCGTCATCTACCAGGTAGGGCGGGACGGTGACACGTGCCGCTTCATGCTTGTCCCCGTATTTTTCCCTGTCCCATTCCCGGTCGGCATCCCATCCGCGGTGCGCGTCAAACGAGGCGAACCAGAAAAAGAAGGGCTGGTCCTTCGGGCGATCCCTGACAATCTCCACCCAGTGGGCCTCGCCCCCCGAGTTCCCTTTGACGCGGCCCCCTTTCTTGAGATCCCAGACCGCCTTTTCATTGGCTTCCTTCTGCGGCATGTGGTCCTTGCCAGCAATGGCGGTGTAATAGCCGGCCTTTTTCAGTAGCGCGGGGAACTTGACCAGGTGCGCCGAGAGTGGCCGGTGCAGTTCACACGCCTCGCCGTTGTTATGGGGATAGCGACCGGTGACGATACTGCAGCGGCTGGGGCTACAGCTGCTTGCGGTCAGGTAGAAGTTCGTGAAGCGGGTGCCGCCGGCCGCCAGCTGGTCGATGCTCGGCGTGCGGGCAAAACGGCTCCCGGTACAGCCAAAATCATCCCAGCTGACATCATCGGCGATGAAGAGAATAA